>JAAFHK010000334.1 GCA_013297565.1 Cytophagales bacterium | reverse complement strand
AAAGGCAAAGCACTATCAACGAAAAAACCACGCCACACAAAGGGGCTACAAGCCATCTGATCAGTTTCTATTTCCTCCAAACTGTTCAAGAAATCATGTACTTCCGTAGGATTTTCCGCTTCGACCAGTACCTCAATATTTTCGATAATTTCCGAACGCCGCCGAAACGCCCCAAGCAATTCAGCTTTTCCAAATTTTTGTTCCAAATTTTTGGCGATCCATTCGGCAAAAGGCTCAGCCTGATCGTAGCGTTTTTTGCTTTCATTGGCTTTTTTGAACTCGATTTCCTGCAAGATTGAAGCCTGTGTTTTTTCACCAAAACCTTTTACCTTGGCAATATTTCCCGCCGCGCACGCCTCTTTTAGTTGCACCAAACTCGAAATATTACATTCTTTCCATAAAGTTTGGACTTTTTTTGCCCCTAAGCCTTTAATATCCATAATATCCAAAACTCCTTTCGGCGTTATGTCCAAAAGTTCCTGCAATTCCATAAAACTTCCTGTATGTAACAGTTCGGCTATTTTTTGGGAAATATTTTGGGTAAAACCCAATTTCCGAATTTGTGGCTCATCGAGGCTTTCCAAAGGCTGTTCGAGGCGTTCGAGTTGGAAAATTGCCGAATTATAGATTTTTTGGCGATTTTCGTCAAGTTCGTGTAGCTGGAGCAGCGAAAGCGCCAATCGGAAATAAGAAGTAATTTCTTTGTTGCTCATTTTATGGTATTTTTGGACAAGGTAAAAAAACATTTTCACATAAGAAAAGTTTGCTTACAAGGTTTTATCTGTATTTTTGTGAAATGATTTTCTATTTTCTTATTCTATTTTTCTAAAATGCTGAAAATAAATGATTTACGTGCCTCTATTGGCGAAAAAGATATTTTAAAAGGCATAAACCTCGACATCAAAGGGGGTGAAGTCCATGCCATCATGGGTCCTAATGGTTCAGGCAAAAGCACTTTGGCTTCAGTTTTGGCGGGCAGACCAGACTACGAACAGCAAGGCGGAACGGTCGAATTTTTGGGAAAAGACCTCATGGACTTGTCGCCAGAGGAGCGCGCAGGCGAAGGGCTTTTTGTAGCGTTCCAATACCCTATCGAAATTCCTGGGGTAAGTAATACCAATTTTTTGAAAACGGCGCTCAACGAAATTCGAAAATACAGGGGGCAAGAACCCATCGATGCGGTCAATTTCTTGAAATTGATGAAAGAAAAAATGAAATTAGTCCAAATAGATCAGACTTTATTACAAAGGTCTTTGAACGAAGGATTTTCGGGCGGAGAGAAAAAACGCAATGAAATATTCCAAATGGCAATGCTCGAACCCAAATTGGCAATTTTGGACGAAACAGATTCGGGACTCGATATAGACGCTTTGCGGATCGTAGCTAATGGTGTAAATGCTTTGCGTAGCCCAGAAAGGGCGTTTATTGTGGTTACTCACTACCAACGTTTGCTTGATTATATCGTGCCTGATTACGTTCATGTACTTTACAAGGGGCGAATCGTACGTTCGGGAACGAAAGAGTTGGCTATGGAACTCGAAGAAAGAGGTTACGATTGGTTGAAAGAATTGGAAGTGGAAAATGCTTAAGAAAAACAAAAAAACCTGCAAAATTTTATTTTGCAGGGTTTCTGTTTATACGTATTTGTAATAAGGCTTATACTTTTGCTGTTTTTAACAAATTTCGATTTTATAATTGCAAATGTTCTTAAAAATTACTTAATTGGCACAAAAATAGAACGGTTTTTGGTTACAAATAGACAAAGTATCCAAGTATTGCGGCACAGTTCGCACAACCCATGCAAGTATGAAAACGAAATATATATTTATTAGCCTAATTTTCAACCTTTTAGCCGTTTCGCTTTGGGCGCAAGAGCCTGTAAAAGGGATCGTAAAAGACGAAAATGGGGAAGCCATTCGAAAAGCAGAAGTAAGCATTAATGGAAGCGAAGCCTTTGTTACTAACAAAGATGGCGTTTTCCAAATGATGTTGATTGGGGGAGAACCAAAAAAAATAGACATAAAATACAAGGGAAATAGCCTGACAATCAAAAAAATAGATTATCAAAAAGCCAAAAACCAATTATTGATTACGGTAGAAGCCATTGGAAGCGGGTATGTGCATGGAACGGTTGTGTATAAAAATGGAAAAGCCGCTGTAGGTTTGCGGGTAAGTTTGGAAGGGAATTTTGGCGGAAAATTTACAGAAACCAGCCCCAAAGGTGATTTTCATTTGGAATTACCCAAGGGCATCACGATTGGTGATTTGAAAGGTTTGGTTTTGAATGGCTCGCTAATCAAAACTTCGGAGCTACATTTATTGAGAGAAGGAAACAACGGAAGGGTAAGCATACAACTCGATGTGCCTGAAGCACCCAAAGAGCAGGAAATTCCCAAAGAAACCGTAACTATACCGCCCGCCGAAACCAAGCAAGTGGTTCATGTGGTCAAATATGACGAAAATAGCAATCCTGTACAAGGCGTAAAAGTGGCAATCGATTCTTTTCAATACGTTACGGACACCGCAGGGCGTTTTGAGGCGTATTGGGAAGCCCCAAAAATTAAAGTAATTGAGGATTTGGAGTTTAAAGTTGATGGTTTTAATATTGTCAAGCGCTTTTATGACGACCGCAATAACCATATGTATTTGTATGTGCGTTCGCCTGAAGAAGCCTTTAATTTGCAAGCCAATACCGCCGATACAGCCATGGTCGATTATGCGGTTCATTTTCACAGGGTTGTCAATCAACTGGAGATGCGCAAACAGCTTTTGATCGAAAAAAGCGTGCATATTCGAGAAGATATTGAAGGTATTACGACTGATTTGGAAAAAAAGCCACTAAGTGCAGAGCAACGCAAACGCCTTACCGAACACTTGCAAAAACTGCAACTCAAATTATTGGAAACTGATCTGGCTTTCGAGCAAGTAGAGGAACAAACGCACTTCTTGATCGATAAAATGGAATCTGTCATTATGGAAAAAGATCAAGCCTTACATGAAATCCAAGACGAATTCAAACGTGATATTATTATTTTTGTAGCTGTTACGATTGCACTTTTGGCACTTGCTATTGGTTTTTATCTGGTCGCAAGACGAATTGGCAAGCAAAAGAAAGAATTGGAAATTCAAAGGTTGGAAATTGCGAAGCAAAAAGATGAGATTGCTTTTCAAAAAGACGACATCGAACGGGCTTATCGGGATATTCAGGAATTAAGTGCTATAGGTCAAGAAATTACCTCTACGTTGGATTTCAAAACCCTGATTCGCAAAGTAAATAAACACATTTCGACCCTCATGGGTGCGGGATCGTTTGGGGTTGGAATTTTGAATGAAAGGGACAATGTGTTGGAATTTATGGAATATGTCCAAAATAATGAAACGACCAATCGGGTTGTGCCTTTGAACAGTGCAGGGCGGCTTTCGGTTTGGTGTGTGAGAAATAAGAAAAGTATTTTTATCAATGACCTCGAAAACGAATGGCAAAACTATTTGGCTGATGAGGATTACAAAATAGAAAACAAGCCCAGTTCTTTGATTTATCTGCCTTTGGTTATTGAGGAAAAAGTAATTGGGGTAATTACGGTGCAGAGTTACAAGAAAAATGCTTACAAACCTATTGATCTCGAAATTCTAAAAACGTTGGAATCTTACATTGCGATTGCTTTGTATAATGCCCATATTTTTGAGGAGATTAAGGACAAAAACAAAAATATTACGGACAGCATTCGCTATGCCCAAACGATCCAAGAGGCAATTTTACCAACAAGTCGCCAGATCAATAGCCACGTTGCCGATCATTTTATTATTTATCGTTCAAAAGACATTGTTTCAGGTGATTTTTATTGGTACTCTTGTATTAAAGAAGATCAAAAAGACAAGATATTTTTGGCAACGATTGACTGTACTGGGCATGGCGTGCCAGGGGCGTTTATGAGTATGGTTGGGAATAATTTGCTCAACGAAATCATCAATCAACGCAAAATGTTGGACATTTCGGACATTATGAATATTTTGGACGAAGGTGTAAAACACGCCCTCAAACAAGAAGACAAGGTAAATGATGATGGAATGGATATTTGTTTTGTGGTTTTGGAGGAAAATGAAGATGGAACGCGCAAAATTTCTTTTTCAGGAGCGCGCCGCCCACTTTATTATATTGCCCAAGCCGATGGCAAATTGCAGCGCTTGAAAGGCGACATGAAATCTGTAGGTGGTGGCGTAAATAAAGATTTTCGTTTTACCAAACAAGAAATTAGTTTGCAAAAGGGGGATTTGATTTACCTCACAACGGACGGCTACATTAGCCAACATAATTTGCAAAAAGAGAAAATTGGGACGGAAAGGTTCTTTAAAACCCTCGAAGACAATGCTCCTTTGGGCATGGCACAACAGAAAAAAGCCCTTGACGAATTACTTAATTACCACAGCATAGGCGTAGAGCAAAGGGACGATATTACGGTCATTGGTTTGAGATTGTAGAATAAAGTTTATGAACAAGTCTGTAATAGACTTTAGTCTGTGCTAATGAATTGATTTTTAATGTTTTAGAAACACCCTAAAGGGCGTTTTACAAATTGTTCATAAACTACTGTAATAAAAAAAGAGCATTTGTCCAGACAAATGCTCTTTTTTTATTACAGTTCATCATCATAAGCACCTTTATCTTTGTCTTTTTTCTCTTTTTCCCCAAAGTACAGTTCATCAGGCTCATCTTGTAGGCTTGGCGGGAAGCCGTTAAGCTGTCGCCAGGCTTCAAACCAAAGCGGTACATCATCAAGCATTACCCATGCAAAAACGCCTGATCCTTGTCGCAGTTTATTAGGCCATTCTATATCATTTTTATCAGGAATAACCAAAATGCGATATTTTCCGCCCTTACTAT
>JAAFHK010000333.1 GCA_013297565.1 Cytophagales bacterium | reverse complement strand
AGATCAGAAAGGATCAGGGCTTGAGGGCGGATTTTATCCGTTTTTTGGTTCATAAGCAGCGCTTTTTCATAATACTCGACCGCTTGGGCATATTCGCCTTGATAACGCTTTACGTTGCCTAAAGCGCTGGTAATGAGAGAGGTATAATATATATTATTGATTTGCTTGCTTCTTTCGAGGGCTTTTTTGAAATAAATATCTGATTCGGTGTAGTTTTCTAAGCGAAGGTTGATCATGCCATAGCCGAACAAAATATTGATTTGCGATTCGGGCAATTTCAAACTATCCGCAATCACAGCGGCAGAATCGTAAGCGGCTTGAGCCTCATCGAGCCGCCCCTGACTGAAAAAAGCGTAACCAATCGTATATAAAGCCTGTGTGCGGTAATGTGGCAAATCCGTTTTTTGGGTTTTGGCGATCATTTGTTTGAGGTAAGTGCGAGCTTTGTGATAATCACCTTTTACGATTTCGTACTTCCCAAAATTATACAAAGCCTCGATTAAACCCTTTCTATACCGAATCATTTGGGAAAGACGATAGGCTTCTTGGGTATAATCAAGTTGCTCTTGTGGCTTGATCTCTGCCAATTCCATGGCAAGTTTGTTGAATAGATCGACCCGCACCGAATCGGAGAGTGATGTGTTTTTTAAGTTTCGTTTGAGTTCTTCTATAGAAGGCTGTCCAAAAGCAAGCGTTACAAAAGCCATACAAACCACAACAAGCCCTATTTTTTGCATGAAATATGAATTTTTAAACACTTATTTAAAAAATAGTAAGAAAACAAAAATACGAAAAAAAACTAAACTTTGATTTTTACTATAAAATCTTAGCTTTCTTCTCAATTTTTGTTTTTTGAAAGAAATATTTGGCATAAATTTATCACAAAATTAATTTTAATTAAGAAATTGTATTTGGCAATTTTTTTGTATTTTTGAAAGAAAAAATACCAAGTCTTGCCTCTTTTCACAGATTAAAGATTTTTCTAAAAAATAAATCATGATTTTTTTATGGCAGACAATCTAAATATGAGCATTAAGCAAAAGACCTTAAGGATCAATCTTGATCCAAAAATCTACGGTTCTTTTGCCGAAATTGGGGCTGGGCAGGAAGTTGCCGCCTCGTTTTTCAAATCAGGGGGTGCTTCAGGAACGATTGCCAAAACCATGTCCGCATACGACATGAAATTTAGTGATGCTATTTACGGTCCCGAAGAAAGCGGTCGCTATGTTTGTTTGCCGCGTTTGATCAAAATGTTGGACAAAGAATACCGCCTCCTCCCCGAACGCTTACCACACAGGCGCGAAAAAACTTGCTTTTTTTCTTATGCCAATACGATGGAAGCTCTCAACTATCACCGCACCAACCAAGGGCGAGGCTGGATGGGCGTTCGCTTTCAACTTACTCCCGAATCACCGCCTAATGACTGTATTATTCATATCTTGATGCACGACAACGACAATCTGCTTCAACAGCAAGCAGTCGGTATAGTCGGTGTAAATCTTATTTATGGTTGCTTCAATTATTCCCACCAGCCCGAAGCCTTTTTGAACTCTCTTGTAGATGACCTCATGCCTGGGCGAGTCGAGATCGATTTTTTCCGCCTCACAGGACCTGATTTTGAACAGTTCGATAACCGCCTTTTTAGCCTCAAATTGGTTAAAAATGGACTTACTAAGGCTACCATGTTCGGTCCTGATGGGGATATTTTGCAACCTGCCGAAGAACTGTACAAAAAAAATCTGCTGGTTTTGAGAGGACGATTCCGCCCTGTTACGAAAGTAAATATGGACATGATCGAAACTGCCATCAAGCAGTTTAAGAATGAGGCAGACGTGGATCAGAGCAAAATGCGGGTAATTACCGAACTTACGCTTTCAAACCTTCGAACCCAAAATGACGACACGATTGACGACAAGGATTTTTTGGATAGGGTGGATATTCTATGCTCGATGGGTTTGACGGTGATGATTTCCAATTACCAAGAATATTATCGTCTGGTTACTTATTTGTCCAAAATTAACCGCAATCAAAAAATTGGGATTGTACTCGGCATTCGGAATTTGGCACAACTCTTTGATGAAAAATATTATCATAGCTTACAAGGCGGGATTTTGGCTTCCTTCGGTATGCTGTTTGGTTGTAATGTCAAACTATATGTGTATCCGTCCTACGCCGATAATAATTCGAACGTTTTGTTAAACTGCGACAATTTCGAACTGCCTTTTCATCTCTTTGGTTTGTTTCGCTATCTCTATGATAATGAACGTCTTATGGATTTGGAAGATGCCGATACAGACATTCTGCATATTATTTCCGATTTGGTCGTTGGCATGATCGAACGCGGTGAGGAAGGCTGGGAAAAAATGGTGCCTGAATTGGTTTCGGACAAAATCAAAAAGAAAAAACTATTTAATTACCCAGGCGAAGTAAAAGCTTTGGTAGAATAAAAAACAAAAACCTTATAGGTTTATAAAATAGAGTTTATGAATAAATTTGTATCGTACCCTTCAGGGTGCGACTAATTAATTGATTTTCAAATAATTACAAACACCCTAAAGGGCGTTTTACAAATTATTCATAAACTTTAATACTTTTTATCTTTTCAATTACCTTTTCCACACTTATTTTTTCAATATCCAAATCTTTTTTACTCAAAGCATATTTATCGATAATCGTCTGAAAATCACCTAATTCAGCCTCGACTTCAGGTGGATAAATATGAAAAACTTGCAAACCTAACTGGGTAGGGTAGGGGTGAAACCGCCCAATCGTAAAGGCATTCGAGATACAAAACACCTTTCGACCGCTTACAGCCCCAAAATGAACCGCCGCCGTATCGTTGCTAATAACGATTTCGGAATGGGCAATCAAATAAGAAAATTCCAATAAATTGGTTTGCCCGCAAAAATTGTGTATTGGAAAATCGACTTGTTTTTGGATCAAATCTGCTCTCCATTTTTCGTGCGTACTTCCCAAACACACAATTTCAAAAGCATAATTTTTGTGTAAAAAATCCGCTATTTGGGCAAAATTTTCTGCTTTCCAACAGCGCGGCTCCCACGAAGCCCCCGCAAACAAAACCGCATAGTTGAGTTTAACTTCAAATTTTGGGTTTATTTTTTCCAAAATAGGCAATCGAAATTTTATGCTTTCCGTTCCGCCTACCCAATGCTCAAAAAATTCCTGATTTCTGTAGAACTCAAACAGCCCTTCGGGTTTGTTAGGAAAAAATTGGGTGTAAAAAGTATCGGCAACTTTTTTTTCATGTTCCAGAATATTGGCACGATTGCCCTTCGGGGCAATTTTATATTTTGCTCCACTTATCTCGGCAATCGATTCTTCATACAAAAATTCACGTGAATACATCGAAACTGCCAAAGTTTCGAAACCCTGTTTTCGGATTTGCCAAAGCATTCGAAAACGGTAAAAAAAATCTGAAAAAAAGCGTTTGCGATCAAGCCAAATTACTTCATCAACCTGTTTTTTGTCCCAAGCCTCGAACAAATCCCGCCAAGCGGGATTTCCCACAAGGGTTATTCGATAATCTTTATAAAGTGGATTTTGGCGAATAAGTGGCAGAAAATTGCGCAAAAGTAGATAATCCCCGATGGCATCGAGGCGAACAAGGAGCAGGGTTTTGGGACGAAGGGAAAAAGGAATTTTTTTGACGATTTTGTTCAATAAAAGACAAATTCGGATTTGTAGGGCTACTTTCATAGTTTTAGAAAAAAAGCAGGACAAACCAAAATTTGCCCTGCTAATAAAAAAAAATGTCTTAGTCAGCTTTGTAACTGTTATAAACGGCTCTCAAATTTTTCTCTTTCAAGATTTTGAGGCGTTGTTCGTGGTCGTCAATCCAAGTAATTTTGTTGTATTTGCCATCAGGAAAAGCCTCTTTGTAATAGGTGTATTTTCCACCATATTGGTCAAATATCTGCTTAAAACTATCCTCAATAATGGCAAAATTTTCGAGTGGTTTTTTGCGCAAATTCGCAATACTTTTGCTTTCATTCATGATGATCGCCTGCACACCACCCAACTCTTTTTTGATAAACAGACCATCTTGCGGCGCTCCTCCCGTATTGCTTTTGGTTTGGGCTGGGGCTTTTTGGGCGGCTTCGATGCCTACCATCATTTCCTCAAAAGCCAAGTCATCAATAAAAAAACCAGCTCCCGAAGGCTTCATCACCAAGCCTACACCCTCCATATCACTCAAGCGGCGCAACATTAATATCTGTTTCCAATTTGCCACCTGTTTCATTTCGTCCATGCTCCAATCACTTTGATTTTTACCCATGTACTCCACCCAAGTTTTCATATTTGTAGGGGCTTTTACTAATTTTTCCCATACATCAGGGGCGCGTTTGGGGTCTTTCAGGGTCATAACTGCCTTATAACCGTCATCTTGTGCCTGTACTGTAAGGCTTAGGAAAAAAACGCCCATTAAACCTACTAAGGTTGTGG
Organism: Cytophagales bacterium; assembly: GCA_013297565.1. Classification (GTDB taxonomy): domain Bacteria; phylum Bacteroidota; class Bacteroidia; order Cytophagales; family Thermoflexibacteraceae; genus JAAFHK01. Next base: position 438 of record JAAFHK010000333.1, on the reverse strand, counting down.
CAAATAAGGTTTTGTGTAACAATTTCATATAGCGATCATTTAGATTTTTGATGATAAACATTTCCAAAAATAACATTTCCAAAAATTATTTTGCAAATATGTTAAATTTTTTTGAAACAAAACAAAAATAGTAGTAGAATACGGCTAATACAATTACGTTTGTAGTACAGAATTGTTTTATGCTAATTCAAAAAAATCTTTTTTTAGTGATACATTTGCTTTCAAATTAACTTCTGTGTTCCAAATATGTACGAATATATCAGTGGAAAAGTGGTTCAAAAAGAACCGACTTTTGCCGTTATCGATGCCAACGGGATAGGTTATCATTTGCGAATTTCCTTGCAAAGCTATAGCTTATTGCCTGAAAATCAAGCCTTTAAACTTTATACGTATCTGCACATCAAAGAAGATGCCCACACACTTTATGGCTTTGCAGAC
>JAAFHK010000332.1 GCA_013297565.1 Cytophagales bacterium | reverse complement strand
ATCGGCGTAGCAGTCAAAGTCAGGACATCAACATTGACACAAATTTCTTTGAGTTTGTCTTTTGTTTTTACCCCAAATTTTTGTTCTTCATCAATCACCACCAAACCTAATTGCTTGAAAACCACATCTTTACTCACAATTCTATGCGTCCCGATCAGGATATCGATCTTGCCTTCTTTGACTTCTTTCAGGGTTTCGTTAATTTCTTTAGTGGTTTTGAAGCGGTTGATGTAACCCACTTTGCAAGGAAAATTCTTGAGTCGGTCGGAAAAAGTTTTATAATGTTGCATCGCCAAAACGGTAGTAGGAACTAAAATAGCGACCTGTTTGCTATCACAAACTGCCTTAAATGCCGCCCTGATCGCCACTTCCGTTTTCCCAAAACCCACGTCCCCGCATACCAACCTGTCCATCGGGTAGGGTTTTTCCATATCTTCTTTCACATCACTTGCCGCCCGCCCCTGATCAGGCGTATCTTCATAAAAAAAGGAACTTTCGAGTTCGTATTGCAAATAATTATCGTGTCCGAAGGCATAACCTTTTGCCGAACGCCGTTTGGCATACAGTGCAATCAACTCTTTAGCAATATCTTTGACCTTTTTCTTGACCGTTTTTTTCTTGTTTTCCCATTCTTGCGAACCTATTTTGTTCAAAGTAGGCATCATGCCGTCTTTGCCTGAAAATTTTGCAATCTTGTGCAAGGAATGAATCCCTACGTACAAAATATCGTCATCACGGTAGATCAATCGGATCGCTTCCTGTTCCCGCCCATTGCTTTCTATTTTTTCCAAACCCGCAAAACGTCCCACGCCATGCTCGATGTGGGTTACATAATCCCCAACTTGCAAATTGCGTAACTCTTTGAGAGTCAAGGCTTTAGATTTTGAAAATTTCTCTTTGGATTTGTATCGATGATACCGTTCGAAAAACTGGTGATCGGTATAACAAACCACATTCGTATTCCGATCAAAAAAACCTTCGTGCAGGGAAATATTCAGGGGCAAAAAATGCACTCTGCGGTTAATTTCCTCAAAAATTAGTTCCAAACGTTCGAGCTGTTTGGGAACTTCGGCAGTGATTACACAAGTGGCATTTTGTTCTTGTTTTTCCGCCAAATGATCGGCAATTACCCCAAAATCCTTGTTAAAAGAAGGTTGTGGTTCGGATTTGTAGTCGAAAGTTAGTACCCCACCCAAACCCTCCCCTTCTGGGAGGGCTTTTCCTTCTTCCCCTCCCAAAAGGGGAGGGGAAAGGGGTGGGGTTAATGTATTTTTCGAAAAAGTATGCCCAAACTCGACCACATGAAAATTTTGCAAGAGGTCTTTGAAACTATCGGCTGTTTCGAAAAGGGTTTCAGGATTGGAAATAATTTGCGTGCCGCCGCTTTGGGACAGAATATGCTCGAAGTCTTGATGGGCTTTGTCAGAATATTTTTGCAAAATTTGCAAAGTGCCGTTCAGATCGCTAAACCAAAAATTGGTATTTCGGGGTAAAAATTTCAAAAACGACTCTCGAACTTCGTGCAAAAGTTTGGTTTGTACGTTTGGAATCAGCGAAACAAAATCTTTGCTTTCTACCGAAAGTTGGGTCATGGGGTCAAAAGTGCGGATACTTTCTACTTCGTCCCCAAAAAATTCGATTCTGTAGGGTAGTTCATTGGCATAACTAAAAACATCAATAATTCCGCCCCGAACCGCAAATTGACCTGCTTCATAGACAAAGTCGGTCATTTCGAAATCGTATTGTACCAAAAAATCAGTAATAAACGGCACACCCAAAGTTTGGGCAATTTTGATCGTAAAAGTATTTTCGATGAGGGATTTTTTATTAATGACCTTTTCGGTGAGGGCATCGGGGTAGGTAACTATCATTTCGGCTTGCTTCGAATTTCTGTTTTCGTCCTTAAACTTCGTCAGCACTTCGGCGCGTTGTAAAATATTGGCATTGTCGATTTCGAGAACCTGATACGCCCGTTTGTAGGACATGGGAAAAAAAAAGACTTCCCGATTGGGCATAAGGTTTTGCAGATCGTTATGAAAATACGCCGCTTCTTCCCTATCGGGCAGGACAAAAACCTGATGTCGTTTGGTCAGTTGCAACATAACCGTAGCCAATACCGCAGGCAGACTCCCTACTAAACCCTTGATTTGCAGATGTTTAGCTTTATCGGACTTGAGAGGTTCGGCTATCGTTTGTACGAAAGCGTCTTTTTGGAATAGCGCTAAAAAATCCTGAACTTGCATACTTTCTAATTTTGGCAAAGGTAGAAAATTTAGGCATAATTATTCGACACACCAAATCACTTATTTGGTCAAAACCAAATCTTAGACTATTTCAAATCCTAATCTTCAGAAAGCAGTTTTTCCAACGTTTCGATCATTTTTGACCACTCGAAACGCTTTTTTTCTTCTTTCAAATTGGCTTCAAATTCTGATGCCCGATTGTTTTCAAAAAAATCCAATATCGATTCGGCAATGGCTTCAACTTTTGGCTCAACGGCATAACCGACCTTGCCATGCGGCACTATTTCCGCCAAACCGCCCACATTGGTAACCAAAATAGGCACTTCGAAATGGTACGCAACCTGCGAAACGCCGCTTTGGGAAGCAGTTTTATAGGGTTGAACCACCAAATCCGCCGCACAAAAATAATTGGGAATTTGATCGGCATCAATAAAATGCAAATGGGCAATTAGCGAATTTTCCAAGCCCAAATCCGTGATTTGCTTGGCATATTTGTCCCAGTTTTCATAAGGTTCACCCGCCACAATGAGTTTAATATTTTGCTTTCGTACTTTTTCTTGTCCCAAAGCCTCGATGAGCAAATCCAAACCTTTGTACTGCCTGATCAAGCCAAAAAACAACACATATTTTTCGTTTTCTGCCAAATTTAACCGTTTTCGTGCTTCGCTTTTGCTTATTTTTTCACCATAATGATCATAAAGCGGGTGCGGCGAATAGCATTTGGGTTTTTGAGGTTCGAAAAAATTAATTTCTTCCAAAACCGAGCGCGACATAGCCACAAAACCCGAACAAGCCGACAGGAAATAGCCAATGAGCAGGTGATCACCTAAGCGTTTTTCGTGAGGCAAAACATTGTCCGTGATGGCAATAATTTTACTTTTCGAGTTCTGTCCCAAAATCCTTGCGACTGTTCCCAGACAAGGCGACAAAAAAGGCATCCAGAACCGAAAAATAATCCAATCAAAATTTTGCTTTTTGTACTGATAAGCCACTGAAAACCAGTTAATTGGGTTGATAGAATTAAGTAAAGACTTTATTTTGATTCCTGCGGGTGCTGGATCGGCTGTGTATTGGGAAGTGCCAGGGAAAAGGAAATCGGGGTATTGCAAGCTAAAGGATAGGATTTCAACTTCGTAACCTTTTTTTTGCAATTCGACCGCAAGGCGTTCGTTGAGGGTAGCGATTCCGCCTCTCAAAGGGTGTGCCGAACCAACCAATAATATTTTTTTCATGTCAATCGTTCTATTTTTGACAAAGGTAAAATTTTTTTCGTTTGCTTTTGTTTTCAATAAAACCTAACTTTGTATAATCACAATCCAATTTTTGTATGAAAAAGATATTTTTTATAGCGTTCATAGCCTTTTTTTGCTTGTCTTTTAGTGCCGCTTTTGCGCAAAGTAGCGCCGAAAAAGCCGCAAATATTGCCCGAAATGTAGGTAAAGAGTTGAAACTTCGTGATGATCAGCTTTTGCATATCAAAGCCGCCGCCGAAGAATATTTTAATAAAGTAATTGCCGCCCAAAGCGAAGCAAAAACTGATCAAAAAAAAGCCAAAGTTTTTCAGGCAAGTGCCAAATTTAAGCAAAAAGCCCAATCGCATCTTACGCCCGAAGATGCCAAAAAATTTGGAAAATGGCTTGACAAAAACAAGCCTGCTCTCGAAAAATGGGCTGTAGCACAAGCCAAAAAGAAATAAAATAGGCATTTTTTATCATCACAGGCTAAAGCCTATGTTACAATTATTAGTAAATTTCATCATTTACGGCAATTTCTGGGTCGCAACTGGATCGCTTTGTTCGGTTTTTATGCTTTCGCATCTGCTCAAAATTCCCGTTTCGAAACCTATTTACGCACTCGTTTTTTTTGGTACGCTTTGCGCGTATCAGTTTAGTTTTTTTGCTTTGAAAATAGCCCATTCCGAAAAGTACAAGATTGCTACGGAATGGGTATTTTTTTTCAAATTGACTTGTGTTTTTTCTGCCTTTGTTTGCGCCTTTCTTTTGTTTTACTGTTCTGTATATCAGGTAATTACGATTTTTATTTTAGGTATAATCTCCGTTTGGTACAGTTTTCATTTGCCTTTCGTGGGTGCTTTGCGGCTTTTTCCCTTCCAAAAAACCATCTGGGTAACTGTAGTTTGGGTAGGAGCAACGGTCGTTTTGCCTTTTGGAGAAAGTTTGATTTCTGTTCCAAGAATGATTTTCGTGCTTTTCTTGGCTCGATTTTTATGGATTTGGGTGCTTTGCTTGCCTTTTGACGGACGGGACTGCAAAGTGGATCGGGCTGTAGGTTTGCGAACTTTTTACAACGTTTTGAGCCGAAAAAACTACCTTTTTTTCCTCAATAGTATTCTTTTGGGAAGTTTTATTACCCATTCCTACTTATTTTCTCAATATTGGTATTTTTTCTTGTTTTCGCATTTGCTTTTAGGAATCGTCAATTTTTTTGCAAACCAAAAACGCCCAGAATGGTATTTTACAGGGCTAATTGACGGGTTCCTTGCTTTTGAAATTTTGTTAGTTTGGCTTTGAGAACAAGCGTCCCTTTGTATACACTGAACTATACTAAAAACCTTTCTAAAATCAACATTTTATATCTTGTAAATCATTGATTATCAAATAGATGTACGTCTTTTGAAAAGATTACATCTATACGGTTTAAAGTATAAATTGGTGTTGGTCGTAAAACGAAGTTCTTGTTCGTTTCTGGGCGAACAAGAATGTTCGCC
>JAAFHK010000331.1 GCA_013297565.1 Cytophagales bacterium | reverse complement strand
CCCTAATTCCGTTTTCATACACCTCCGCTGCCAAAACGCCTAAAGCAATTTTATCATTTTTGTTGTTTCGCAACTGGCGAATATGGTCAATGAGTTTATCGGATAAATCCAATATTTTCAGGGCTTCCTCTAAATCCTTGAAGCGCAATGTTTTATTATAATGCCTTCCTTCCCAAATTTCGGCTTTGTGCAGCAGCGAAACCAATAAAAGATCGGCTTTGTAATATTGCGTCAGGTCAGGATTTGCCAAAGGATCAGCATTGTCGAAATTGGGAACATTGGCGATCAGGGCTTTTTGGCAATGGTCGAGGGCATTTTTGTAATCGCCCTGTGCATGGTAAATATTGGCAATCAAATTGTGCGTATTGGCAATTTCAGGGTGTTTCGTGCCGTAATATTGCTGATAAATTTTCAAAGCCTTTTGCTGATAATCGTGAGCCAAATCGTTGTTGAGCAGGTTTTTATACACTTCGCCAATATTGGTATAAACAAAGGCTTCGTTAGGGTGCTGGGTGTCATGTACGGCTTGCCAAATCTTGAGGGCTTTATCAAAATATTGTAATGATTTTGGATATTTTTGGCTATTTTTTTCCAAAATTGCCAAATTATTGTACGCTACCGCAATTTTTGGGTGATTTTCGGAGTATAGTTTTTCATAAATTTCGAGGGCTTTGAGATAGTACGTTTCGGCTTCAGGGCTAAGACCGTAGCTCAAACCAATGTCGTTATAAGAAGCCGCCACTTCCGCACTTTGTTCGCCGTAAAGGTCTTTTCGGATCGCAAGGGCTTTGCGGTGATAGTCCAAAGCCAGTTCGCTATTGCCCGTATTCCAATACACCAAACCCAGATTATTATAAGCCAAAGCCGTTTCGGGGTGTTTTTCGCCAAAAACCTGTCGCAAAGAAATCAAGGCTTTTTGGAAAAACTCTAAAGCCAAATCGTTGCGTCCTTTGTTCAGATGTGCCTCGCCCATGATATTAAAAATTTGGGCTTCGGCTTCGTTCGAGTTAGTTTTCGGAGCAAATTCGTCCAGATTGGTCTGCAAAATCTGCAAAGCCTCATCGAATCTGCCTTGTCGGATTCGGTTTCGGGCTATTAAATTTCGAGCCTGCACATAGTTTTTCCAATCCTTATTTTTTTCAAAAATATCCGCCGCTTTCTGGGCTTTTTCGACCGATTTGGGGTATTCTGCAAAACGGAAAAAAGAATCAGCCTGTTGCAATTCGTGTTGTGCGCCTTGTTGTGCCTCTTGAGCAAAAAGAGAAAAAGAGAAAAAGAGTAAAAAAGCAATCAACTTTCCGAAAGTTTGAAACTTTTGGAAAGTTTTGAGGAGGTAAAAAAGGTTTTTCATAATTTAATAAGGGGGATTTTTTTAATATAACATTCTGATTATCAATATTTTACAGAATATAAAAATGTATGATACAGAGTTACTTTTCCAAAAATTCTACAATTTTTCGAAATTGCTTCTCTTTGAGTATTTTTAAACGATATAGATGATCTTCGATCCATGTTTTCCTTGTTATGTTGGCGGCTTGGGCTGGTCTGTTTCGGTAAGTTAGGTAAGTTTTTCCAAAAATGGTAAAAATTTTAGCAAAATACTTTTCCATTGCCTCAAAATCAGTTTCAGGCGGGCTGGGCATAAAAATATACATTTCTAAGTCACTTTCAGGATTTTGTGCAATAATTTTATTCAATACAGCCGTATCACCCTTACTTTCCATAATTTTTTCAAAATTCCAATCACTGATTACAATACCATTTTGGGTGTAATAAGTTTCATGTTCTTTGGATAAAGCACGAAAATTTTGCATTTCGGACAACTTTCTGACCATTAATATTTGTTTCCATTTCAGTATTTTATCAGTTTCTTCTTCAGTCCAATCTTTTTCTTCTTTATTAAAATACGTTTCCCACAATTTTTTATGAGTGGGTTGTTGAGTAAGTTTTTCCCAAGTTTCAGGATCACGAAGTGGGTCTTTTAATGTCATTATGCAGGAATAACAACAATCCTTATTATCTTGGGCAAACACCAATAAAGAGTAAAATCCGAAAATTAACAATAAAAATAGGGTTTTCATGGAGGTAAAGATTTGATTTTTAAGGGATTATGGTAGAGGGTTTGTAAGATTAAAAGCTTCATAATCAAGCCATGTTTGGAGTGAAATATTTGCAAATTTCACTCCAAGAGGCTTTTGATTGGTTAATTTTGTAAATACATTTTCTATTTTTGTTTCCAAAGCCAAAAATAGGAAAGCAAAAGATAGGCAGTTCCAGCAATCATAAAATTTTGGAAAAATGCGGTTTCTTTGAGACAAAAGCCTAAAATCCCGACCGTAAAGGCAATTCTGAAATACTCAAACCAATAAGTAATTTTTTTATTTTCAAAAAAACCACCCATTGTCCAAACGCCCAAAACGATCAAACCTGCTCCGCCCAATTTCAAAGGTATTTCGAATTTGGCGTGTTCGAAAAGGTAAAATGCAATGCCAACAGTAAGAACGATGTATTGGAAAACGACATACCACGCTACCTTAGGTTTTACCGCAGTGTCGAATTTTTTGACGGTATCTCGGCTTACTTCAGGCACTTTTTGCTGACCGCCTTGCTGGGCAGGTCGCCAACCTGGTGGATAAAAAACCAGCTTTATTTTGTCAAAGAAATTCGGGGTTTCTTGTACTTGCTTCCAAATCAGTTCCAAATGGGCGAAATTTACCCAAACAGGATTCCAACTATTGACAGGACTCGTAATGCCATAAGTTGGGCGTTCTTCTTCGGCTTGGAAAGTCCCAAAAAGCCTATCCCAAACAATGAAAACGCCTGCATGATTTCGGTCGATATATTTAGGATTGCGCCCATGATGCACCCTGTGGTGCGAAGGTGTATTCATGAAATATTCTAAAAATCCCATTCGATTGACCACTTCGGTATGAATCCAAAACTGGTAAATAAGATTGATTCCGCTTACATAAATCACCGTTTCGGTGCTAAAACCTAACAAAGCCATTGGGGTATAAAACGGAGAAGTCCAAATTCCCTGAAACCAACTTTGGCGCAGCGCCACAGAAAGATTATATTCTTCGCTTTGATGATGAACCACGTGCGCACTCCAAAACAAATTGACCTCATGACTCATGCGGTGCGCCCAGTAATAGCAAAAATCCCAAAGGATAAAAGCCAGCCAAAACAAAGCCCAAGAAGGCATATTTAGCGTTTCGATCCAGCGAAAACTAAAATTATGATAAACCAATTCGTAAATACTGATTGGGATCAGGTGCATCAAAACTGCCACAACTTGCTGACTCGCCCCCGCATTGATGTTGGTAATCGAGTCGTTCAGGCGATAAAGTTTGAGGTTTTGATAACGATCAATGAGCAGTTCGATGCCCATGAGAAAAAAATAAAGCGGAATCGCAATCGTAGTTGGGTTTAAGTCCATACGGCTAAGGTTTTTGTAGTTTTTCTTTCAAAGCAAAAATATTAATTTTTTGTGGTTTATACGTGATTTTGGGCAAAACTGTTGAAAAATTAAGATTTTAATGTATAGATTTTTACAAAAAAAACCTTTCCAAAAGTTGCGAACTTCTGGAAAGGCTTTTTTTTAAGACCTGAACTATTCTAACAAATTAATTATTGCCTGTTCCTGCTCTTTGTTGAACGTCATCAATCGAAGTTTTGCGTTGGCGAGCAGGTTTGATTTCGTTTTTCCCAAAGTTGTAGCTTATGTTCAAACGAACGGTTTGGCTTTCCCATTTGTTTTGGATTCGTGTATTCAAAGTGCTTTGTTGAACTGTTCCGCTAAACTGTTGCGTATCAAAAATATCCGTTATACTTGCTCTAATCCGCAGTTTATTGTCCATGAGGCTTTTGGAAACGCCCAAATCAATGTTATACATTGGATCGGCAGTCATAATATTCCAAACCATAGACGAACGGTAGAAACTGATCAACTCGATTTTGAAATTATTTGGCAAACTAAACGTATTGGTTAGGTTGCTAATAAAACCTGGCGCCGAACGGTCAATCGTAGTGCCGTCTTGATAAGGCGAATACACCTTGTTGTAAAGCCCTGTAAGGTTCAAGTTCATTGTCCACCATTTTGTAACAGGCACAGGGGCGGTGATATTGAAACTAATATTTTCGAGTTGTGCCAAATTAGTCATGGTTTGGAAAGTCGCTTGAGTCTTGTCGTTTTGTTCCAAAATTTGCGAAATTCCGTCTGTTGTATGGCTATAGTTTAGGTTAAAGAACAAAAAATTAGCAAAACTATAGGTTGCACCAAACGAATTAGTCAGTTGCGGATTCAGGAACGGATTGCCTTGATTGTACGTATATTTGTCCAAGAAAAACACAAATGGATTCAAATTTTGGTAACTTGGGCGGTCGATTCGGCGGCTGTACGAAAGCGAAACTTTGTTTTTCTTGTTCAGATCATACGACACACTCACACTTGGGAACAAATTGACGTAATCCCGTTTGTTGCGTTGGTTAAGCGTAGGCGAATACCCGTCCGAGTTGGTGTGTTCCAAACGCAAACCTGCTTGTACGGACATTTTTTTATCAAAAAATTGCTTGTTTCCGTTCAGGTACGCCGCATTGATATTTTCAGTATATTCAAAGGTATTGCTACGCCCTACCTCATTTTGAAATTCGCCGCTGGGTTGTTTGACCCGAAACTCAAAGGCATTATCAGTACTTACAATACTGCTTTTTACGCCCATTTCCAAATTCAAGCCACTTGCCAAACTTACACTATAATCCGTTTTGAAAGCATAAATCCTAATGTCGCCTCTGGTCGTGGCTTTGGCGTGAAAAGGCTGATATTGGCTAATAATTTCCTCGCCTTTGCGGTAAAAACTGTTCAAATTGTCTTGATTACCTCTGTTGCGCCATGCCGAATAATCCGCATCAATCGTCAATTCGCCTTTGGCTAATTTGCGTTTAAAATTCAGGTTGAATGTACCATTTTGCCAATTATCTCGCTGATCGTTTGTT
>JAAFHK010000330.1 GCA_013297565.1 Cytophagales bacterium | reverse complement strand
GGGTTTCACAGGCATTATTTTAGTTGATGAAATCAATCTGCACCTGCACCCGAAATGGGAATACGAATTACCCCAAAAACTGCGTACTTGGTTTCCTCGAATCCAATTTATTTTCACCACCCACAGCCCAATTACGGTTTTGGGTGCGTCCAAAGATGCCGTTTTTTTCAAACTCTACAAGGAAAATGGGGAAACGAAAATATCTGATCCTTTGCAAGCGGCTGACATTCAAAACCTTATGCTTAATGCAATCATTACTTCTCCGCTTTTCTTGCTGGAATCGGCACGTATGCACAGTTTCGCAAACCAAAAACCACTCGACACAAGTCCCGATTATTTTTATTATCAGATTTATGAATTGGTCAAACAAGAAGTAGTAGAATTGAAAAAAAGCGGAAAAGTCTATTTTTCGCCTGAAAGTATCCAAGAAATGATCCAAAAAGCCCTTTCAACTGTTCAAAAAGCCCAATAAAAATGAGAAAAATAACCAAAAGCCTACAAATCGAGGATATTCCTATGAGTATCCAATTACCACAAAACGAAAGAAATAGACAAAACAGACCTACCCGCAATGAAGGAAAACGCCAAACTACCCATGATAGACGTTTGGAAGTGATTGATTTACAACGCTTTCCTGAAGAAAAAACGTTTTCTGAACGTTACAAACAAGACGATTTAAAGGAAAAACTAAAAAAATTGTATCACAATAAATGTGGGTACTGCGAACAATATTCAGAAAGTTGGCACGTAGAGCATTATCGTCCTAAAAATGGCGGGTATGCGTGGTTGGCGTATTCTTGGGATAATTTGTTATATTGTTGTCCTACTTGCAATGAACATAAAGGAAGTCAGTTTGAAATTAGAGGCGAAAAAGCCTTTTATATAGCTTCTGATTTGCCTTCTATTCACGCTTTAGGTCAAAAATATAATGCCCATGAAAAACCACTTTTACTACATCCCGAATACGATTTGGTAGAAGATGATTTTGTTTTTGATGAAAATGGGCAAATTTTGACCGAACAAATTACAAACGAACGCCTCATTTATACCGTTTCAGAGGCTTGTAAATTGGATCGAAAAGACCTTACAGACCGCAGAAAAGAAATTGTGGTCGATAAATTAGTACAAGATATAAATGCGGTTATTTTGAAAAACAAGAATAATCAAGAAGTTATGCAGACCAAAATACAAGGCTTGATTGAAGTCTTTATAGCCACAAGTCATAGAGAAACTGAAGAATTTACCGTTTTTCGAAAGTATGTAATTACTCATTTTTTGCAAAAAATTCTTTTGAAAACCTTGTCTGAAATTAGTTAAAAATTTTCCCTACCTTTGCACCCGATTTTGAAGGCGGGTTGTATCCGCCTGTTTTTCCTAAATTTTTTTTACAAATTAACCATAACGTTGTAAGTTATGAACATTACCCTACCTGACGGCTCGGTTCGTCAGTATCCCGCAGGCACTACGAGCCTCGAAGTTGCCCTCTCGATTAGCGAAGGTTTGGCGCGAAATGTACTCGCCGCCGAAGTAAATGGGGAAGTTTGGGACGCAGCGCGCCCGATTTCTCAAGACTCAAGCCTAAAACTTTTGACGTGGAATGACGACAAAGGCAAAAATACCTTTTGGCACTCGACCGCCCACCTTTTAGCCGAAGCCCTCGAAGCCCTGTACCAAAATGTAAAATTTGGCATTGGACCCGCTATCGAAAATGGCTTTTACTATGATGTGGATTTTGGCGGACAATCGTTTTCTACGGACGAATTGGAAAAAGTTGAGGCAAAAATGCTCGAATTGGCACAACAAAAAAATCCGTACGTACGAAAAGAGGTTTCCAAAAAAGAAGCGGTTGAATATTTTACACAAAAAAACGATCCGTACAAACTCGAATTGCTCGAAGGTTTGCAAGATGGCACGATAACGTTCTATCAACAAGGCAATTTTGTCGATTTGTGTCGGGGTTCGCATATTCCGCATACAGGATTCATCAAAGCCTTAAAATTATTGAACGTAGCGGGGGCGTATTGGCGAGGCGATGAAAAACGCCAACAATTAACTCGAATTTACGGCATTTCTTTCCCAAAAGCCCAAGAATTGAAAGATTATTTGACACTTTTGGAAGAAGCCAAAAAACGGGATCACCGCAAATTGGGTAAGGAAATGGAATTATTTGCTTTTTCCGAAAAAGTCGGCATGGGTTTGCCTTTGTGGTTGCCCAAAGGGGCAATGCTTCGGGAACGGTTGCAAACTTTCTTGCAAAAAGCCCAAACCAAAGCGGGTTATCAGCAAGTTGTTACGCCGCACATTGGCTCAAAACAACTCTATGTAACTTCGGGACACTATGAAAAATACGGCAAAGATTCGTTCCAACCGATCCGCACGCCCGACGAAAACGAGGAATTTTTGCTAAAACCGATGAATTGTCCGCATCACTGCGAAATTTATAAAACCAAACCGCATTCTTACAAAGAATTGCCGATCCGCCTTGCCGAATTTGGGACGGTGTATCGGTACGAACAAAGTGGCGAATTGCACGGTCTGACACGGGTCAGGGGTTTTACACAAGACGATGCCCATATTTTTTGCCGCCCTGACCAAGTAAAGGACGAATTTAAAAAAGTCATTGATTTGGTTTTGTACGTTTTCAAGGCTTTGGGTTTCGAAAATTTTACCGCACAAGTTTCCTTGCGGGATATGGACAACAAGGCAAAATACATTGGGAACGAAGACCTTTGGGAAAAAGCCGAACGTGAAATCCAAGAAGCGGCTGACGAAAAAGGTTTAAAAACGGTAGTCGAATACGGCGAAGCGGCTTTTTATGGTCCCAAATTGGATTTTATGGTCAAAGACGCTTTAGGACGCAGATGGCAATTAGGGACTATTCAAGTCGACTACCAATTACCGCAACGTTTTGAACTCGAATATACGGGCGCAGACAACCAAAAACACCGCCCTGTAATGATTCACCGCGCACCTTTTGGCTCGATGGAACGCTTTATTGCCGTTCTTCTGGAACACTGCGCAGGCAATTTCCCGCTTTGGCTCTCGCCCGAACAAATTGCGGTGTTGCCGATTTCGGAAAAATACCATGAATATGCCCAAGAACTCTTTAATGAACTGCAAATGCAGGACATTCGTGGATTTATAGACGAAAGGGACGAAAAAATAGGTCGGAAAATCCGAGATGCCGAAATGCGAAAAATTCCATTTATGCTCGTGGTGGGCGAAAAAGAACAAGCTGAAAATGCGGTTTCTATTCGCAAAAAAGGCGAAGGCGATTTGGGAAGTATGGCGGTTTCGGATTTTGTCAACTATTTCAAGGAATTGGTAAATAAAGAACTTCTGAATCAAATGGAAGCCTATTATGAACCTGCTTTGGCAAAATAATCTGGGCTAATTTTTTCAAATAAAATAATTTTCACAAACCCGCAAAGTCTTAAAGACCTTGCGGGTTTTTTCTCAAAACAGTAAAAAAATGCTTCCTGAACACGAATCTTTACCTACTTATACGCTTTCCCAATTAGCCTTGCGGAATGGGGCAGAAAAACCCGAAATTTGGTGTGCTTATCAAGGAATTATTTACAACGTCAGCAAATCGCGCCTTTGGCGCAACGGACAGCACTACGAACATTGGGCAGGGCAAGACCTTAGCGAAGAACTCGAAGATGCCCCGCATACGGCGCGTGTTTTTGACAAATTCGAGGCGGTCGGTCGCCTAATCGAGCCTGTTAAGGAGGACGAAAACGAATAATTTTTTTTTGTTTGTTAAAGTTTATGAATAATTTGCGTAAGTCCCTTTAGTGTGTTTATAATAGCTTGAAAATCAACACATTGGCACACCCTGAAGGGTATGCTACAGATTTATTCATAAACTCTATTGTTTTACCCAATTTTTTCAGCTACCAATTTGGCAGAGAGCAAACAAAGCGGGATTCCGCCCCCAGGATGTACGCTTCCACCACAAAAATACAGGTTTTCGATTTGCTTGCTAAAATTGGGGTGGCGCAAAAAAGCCGCAAAACGGTTATTGCTACTGTTGCCGTAGAGCGCCCCATGTGCCGATCCTGTGCGTGCCTCGATTCCTCTTGCGTCCAAAACATATTCGCCTCGAATGTGTTTTTCGATCTCAATATTTAACATTTTATTGATTTTGGAAACAATCGTTTTTCGGACTTTTTCCCGCCATTCGTCCCAGTTTTGCCCTTCGTTGTGCGGAGTATTGATCATCACAAACCAGTTTTCACAAGCCGCAGGAGCATCTTCGGGGCAAATTTTTTGGCTAATAAAAATATATACCGTAGGATCGGGGCTGATGGTTTTGTGGCGAAAAATATGTTCAAATTCTTCTTCGTAATTGTCAGAAAATAAAATATTGTGCAGTTCCAACTGCGGAAAAACTCCCTCGATATTCCAATAAAAAATCAATCCCGAACTCGATTTGGGCTGTTCGAGCATCATGCTGGGGGCTTTTTCAGCAGCCAAAAGTTTGCGGTAGGTGCTAATCATGTCCGCATTCGACACGACTTTATCAAAAGGCAAAACTTCATTTTTTGTCTTAATTCCTGTTGCTTTTCGCTTTTTCCCTTTTTTTTCTACCAAAATTTCCTCAACAGGGCTTTCAAAATGAAACTGAACCCCCAGTTCCTCCGCCAAACGGTACAAACTTTTTACAATGCCAAACATTCCTTTTTCTGGGAAATACGCGCCAATATTGTGTTCCAAATGCGGAATAATCGAAAGCGTAGCGGGAGCAAGGTAGGGACTCGAACCGTTGTAAGTCGCAAAACGATCAAAAAGTTGGATTAAATGTGGCTCTTTGAAAAAACTTTGATGGGCTTGGTGCATGGTTCGAAAAGCGTCCAATTTCCAAATCTGGGCGTAGGCTTTAAAAGCCGCTTGACTCAACCATGTGCGGCTTTCGTGAAGGGAATTATTCAAGAAAATATTACCAATCAAATCGTATTTTTCGGCACACGAACGAAAATAAGCAAGCGTTTTGGCTTTTGGA
>JAAFHK010000033.1 GCA_013297565.1 Cytophagales bacterium | reverse complement strand
TTCGGTATTTGCCAATGTTTTTTGGTACTCATTTTTGGCACGCAACAAAGACACTTTCAAATCACTTTTATTTTTTTCGTCATTCAAACTCTCAATTTGGCGGTCGAGAGCCGTAAAAAGCGTGTCGGCGCGGGCTTTGAGGTCTTCGTATTCATCATACAAATTGGTAACTTTTTTATTGACCTGATGCCAAGCTGTATAGACTCGGTTAAATTCTTTATCGACTTTTTGGGCATCATTGATTGCCCTTTGCAGACCCGAAAGTTTGTCCAAAGCCACTTTTACTTCCTGATTGGTTTTGTCTTTTTCCTTATCAAAAGAAGCAATTTGGGTTTTAAAACGTTCTTTGTGTTTGGGCAAATTTTCAGGACTGCGTTGGCGGCAGGAAAATACCCAAGAAATGACTACGAAAATGAGCAAAATTTGGCTTATATGTTTCATTGATTTTTTAGGTTTAGGCTCTGGTAACTAACTGAAAAACAAAAAGATAGACCCACAAAATATCCAAGAAATGCCAATAATTGGCGCACATTTCGAGTTGCAAAATACGGCGGGAATGGATTTGGTAACGGAAAACGGCAATTAGAACAATTAGCAAATAAATCAAACCACTAATAATATGCGCTCCGTGCAAACCTGAAAGAACATAGGCAAACGAACCGCCAGGATTTGACTGCTCACCTGCAAAAAAAACACCATTAGCAACCAAATTAAGCCAGCCTTGCCATTGGGTAAAAAGAAAAACCAAACCCAAAACAAAGGTAATCCCTACTAAAAGTTTCAGGGTTTGCAGATTGTCCTTTCGTGCCTGCAAAAGTGCCATGTGCAGGGTGGCACTACTGGCTAAAATTACGACCGTGCTGACATAAAACGCAGGAGGCAGTTCGAAAACCAACCAATTTCCCTCCGATTGACGGACGATGTAGGCACTCGTGAGCGCCCCAAAAATCATGACAATACTGACCATAAACAACCACAAAGCAAATTTTTTGGGGTTCATGGCTAAAGTATTGTTCTGTTCTTGTATGATTTCGATTTTTTCGTTCATGATTTATTATTTTTTGGCAAAGATAAGTAAAAAAAAGTTTGATTTTTTGGAAAATAAAAAAGGGTTTCGTTTGCACAGAACCCTTCGTAAAATTAATTTGTTTGGAAAAAATTAATCAGAACTGATCACCGAACCCGATCCTGAAATATTGGTACGCAAGCGCGGTCTGCCTTTATAATAGACTCGTCCGCTTCCTGAAATAATGGCTTGCAATTCGGAATAAACCCAGACATTTGCTCGACCGCTTCCTGAAAGATTAACATAACAAGTCTGTGTATCCAGCCTAAAGGCATCGAGCATACCCGATCCCGAAATATTTATATCTTGGTTTCGTGCCAAACCTTCCACATAAATTCGCCCAGAACCGCTAATATTGGTCTTTAGATTTTCAGTTTCAAGGGAGAAATCCAAATCACCTGATCCTGAACAAAACAAATCCAAGTTGCGGGAAACGATTTTGTTTTGGCTCATTATTTTGCTCGAACCGCTTAGTTCGATTCTCGAAAATACAGGGTTTTGGATATAGACTCGCAGAGGCGAACGGGGTTTGATACATTCTTTAGTGCCAATATAAAGTGTGCCGCCTGAAACATACACGTCGATTTTATTAATCAAATTATCATCTGCCAAAAGCTCTATATCAGTGCTTGTGCCTTGCGTAATATAAACCTCAAAATTACCACCCACACTCACTCTTTCAAAACCCCGAACTTGATAAAACTCCGATCTCACACGCCCTGAACCGCGTTCGCAGTCCAAATCATCAAAATCAATAAAACAACCTGTTAGCACTTGCCCAAGCGCCAAAAGCAAGAATGTAGCAAATATTTTCCTCATATTTAAAATAAAAAATGTTTGGAAAAAAGACTGCACATTTTACGAAGGGTTGCTATTGAACAGAAAAAATGTTGGTATACTGAAACTAAATTGGTCCTTGGTCGTAAAACGAAGTTCTTGTTCGTTTCTGTGGCGAACAGGAATGTTCGCCTTACAAAAACAATTTTGATTGAGTATAATTTTTACATAGGTGGCGGCGGTGGAGGCACATTAGCAAAAACGCTTGCCAATTCTGGAACTTGTGCCGCTTCTGCCCAATTCGCCATGCCTGCTTTCCAAACGTAAGTATTACGTTGAAACTGCCCTTTTTGAATCATCTGGGACAAAGTATTCAAATCAAAGGGACCTGTTTGTTGTCCATTCACAGCCACAAAAAACGCAAGTGCGGCGGGTGGCGGCGGGGGCATATTATTTCCTTGCTGGACGTTTTGCTGTTGATTATTTACAAATTGGTTCGCAATCCCAATGCCTACCCCAATTCCCAAACCGTCCGAAAGTCCTCCGCCCGATGGATTTTTCGCCATTTCTTCGAGGGCATTTGCCGTTTGGAATTTGGTATATTGATCCATATTGCCCAAAATCCCCATGCTTGTCCGTTTGTCCATCATTTGCTCTACTTCGGGAGGCAAGGAAATATTTTCGATCAGCAAACTTGTCAATTCCAAACCGTAAGCATTAAAATCCAATACGATTTGGTCTTTGATTTTATAAGAAAGTTCGGTATAGCGAGCCGCCAGATCAAGAACAGGGATTTGGCTTTTGCCCAAAGCGTCCGTAAATTTGCTCACTACGAAATTGCGAAGATGATCGGTTACTTCGTCAGTCGTAAAATTTCCGTCAGTGCCTACTATTTCTTTAATGAACAGCGTAGGATCGACAATTTTGATCGAATAGCTTCCAAAAGCCCGCACACGCACCACGCCAAAATCGGCATCACGCATCATAATTGGGTTTTTTGTTCCCCATTTGCGGTCTGTAAAATTGCGCATACTCACAAAATATACTTCGGCTTTGAAAGGACTGTTAAAACCATACTTCCAACCTTTGAGAGTTGTCAAAATGGGCATATTTTCAGTCGAAAGCGTATGCGTTCCTGCCTGATAAGTATCCGCAAACTGTCCTTCATTGACGAAAACGGCAACTTGTGATTCACGAACAATGAGTTTTGCCCCGTTTTTTATTTCATTATTATACCTATCAAAACGATAAACCATTGTATCGTTCGTGGAGTCAAGCCATTCGATAATATCGATCAGCTCGCCTTTTAATTTGTCCCAGAATGCCATTTTCGAAACGTTTTAAGGGTAAAAAATAAAATTATTGTACTTTGAAGAAATAGCGTTGTATTTCTGTCGGATTTTTATTGTCTTTGACCTCTATTTTGAGTTCATAAATTGTTCCTGCCGTAGCGTCAGTAGGTACAGGAAAAACGTTTCTTGAACCCGAACTCGAAAAATCAAAAGGTAGATTGGTCAGGTTATTGGCACTCAAATTGACCAAGGTTGCAGGCGAGTTCCTTACACCCCAATAAATTTTCAGTTCCTGTAACCTAAAATCCTCAATAATTTTGCCTTCAATGCGCAGCACTTGCCCCGCACGAATCGGATTTTCGCCTGCTGTAACGCGTGTAGAAATGTTATCCAAATAAAAATCCGTAATCAAAATATTGGGCAATTCGTCTTTCAGAATACTAATTAAAATACGGTAGGGTACTGAAGTATTACCACTTACGTCTTCTGTAATCATCAATAATTCATAAGTTTGTCCAGCCGAAGCGCTTAAAAAGTTGATTCTTTCGGCGCGTGTTCCACGAACTGCCGTTTGGAAAACCACATTTTGGGCAGAAGCAAAATCATTTCTATTTAACAAAACATCAGGATTGGGAATATTGAGCAAACCCATCGTAACAGTAAGGCGTTTTATTCCTCTTTCGTCTGTAATTTTTCCGTCCAAGACTTGAAAACTGGCTCCTTCTACCACTCTTACTTCACGACTCGTGCCTACTGTACTGAAAGCAGGACTCGTGCGAGTAATTTCGATAAGCGGGGCTTGATCATCACAATCCACTTTGAATTTGATCTGGCGACTATCCTGATTCCCTGCTCCGTCACGTACGATTAATTCTAAGGTTAGCGTTGAACCGTTTTGGGCAGAAGCGGGAACTTTGAGTTCCGAACCAATAACAGTTGCGAAATTAATTTCTTTTTGATCAAGCCGATACGGAAGATCGGTGGCACCTGTGAGGGTGGCTCTAAGTTCTCTGATCACAATATTATCACGTGCCGCACCCTCGATTCTGATCACATCAAGCCGACAAACCACAGAACTGCCGTCAGCTTTGAGAGGAGTATTATTGACAGAAACTCTGAAACTGGTAATCACAGGACGATCCCCGTCATCTTGGATATTTACGCTATAATTGACAATATTACTTTTGTTTTTGCTAAAATCCTGCGCAACAATTTCCACCAAATATTCGCCCTGCTCTGCTTCGGGCGGAATATAACGGCGAATCGTATCTCTAAAAGCACGTCCTCCAGGCGCTTTTCTTACATAATCGACCTTAAAAGTATTAAACAAACTTCCTTCGGCTCGGCGTACATTCACCCTAACCGTATCTATGCGGCTATTGTCCCTAATAAAAATAGGTACGATCAGTGTATCACCTATTCGATAAGCCGTTCTGGGTGCATTATTTTCAGCATAAATAGCGCTTTCATTCAATGGGGCGATCTTGTCCTCGATGCCTATACAAGCCCCAAAAAACAAAGACAGCCACACAAAACAGTAGTAAATATCCTTTTTCATGTTGCCAAACGTAGTATATTTCATCTATTCTAACACTTATAAGACCAGAATCATTACCAAATATAAAAATTATTATTTGATAATTTAGAGGGCAAAGGTAGATAATTTTTTTGTTTTAAAAGCCTCAAGGTCTTGAAGACCTTGAGGCTTTTGTTTTCTCAAATTTTTAGCCCTGTTTTTTGAGCAACTTTTTCAGCAATTTCGTAACCTGCGTCCGCATGGCGGAAAATGCCCATAGCAGGGTCATTGTGCAAAACCCTACGCAAACAATTTGCCGCCCTTTCCGTTCCATCAGCCAGAATAACCATGCCTGCGTGCTGTGAATAGCCCATGCCTACGCCGCCGCCGTGATGAAAGGAAACCCAAGTTGCTCCGCCCGAAGTATTTGCCATGAGATTGAGCAAAGTCCAATCCGAAACTGCATCAGAACCATCAAGCATGGCTTCAGTTTCTCGATTCGGCGAAGCAACCGAGCCACAATCGAGGTGATCACGCCCAATCACAATCGGCGCTTTGACCTTGCCCAAACGCACTAATTCATTAAAAATCAATCCCGCTTTTTCTCTTTCACCCATGCCCAACCAGCAAATCCGAGCAGGAAGTCCCTGAAAGGCAATTTTTTCTTTCGCATTCTTCAGCCAATTAATCAAATGGGTATTTTCAGGAAAAGCCTCAATCAGTGCCTCGTCCGTTCTATAAATATCTTCAGGATCGCCCGACAAAGCCACCCAACGAAAAGGTCCCTTGCCTTCACAAAATAACGGACGGATATATTCGGGTACGAAACCTTTAAAATCATAGGCATTTTTTTCACCTCCTTGCTTGGCAAACTCCCGCAAATTATTGCCATAATCAAAGGTTTTACTGCCTCTTTTTTGCATTTCGAGCATAAAACCTACGTGCCGAGCCATGCTTTTCAACGATTTTTCCCAATACAAAGTCGAATTGCTTTTTCGCAATTTTTCGGCTTCTTCCAAACTCAAATCGTGCGGAATATAACCATTTAAGGGATCGTGCGCCGAAGTCTGGTCGGTCAGGACATCAGGCGTAATATTGTCTTTCAAAAGTTTTTCCAGCACATTGCCAATATCGCCTACCAAACCTATCGAGATCGCTTCGCCTTTTTCTTTTGCTGCCAATGCCCAACTTTTGGCTTCTTCGTAATCGTAAGTCATTTTATCAACATAACGAGTTTGCAAGCGTTTTTCGATGCGTTTTGGGTCAATATCCACGCCCAAAAATGTACCACCCGCCATAGTTGCCGCCAAAGGTTGCGCGCCGCCCATGCCACCCAGACCGCCCGAAACTACTAATTTTTTCCGCAAACTTCCGCCAAAATGCTTCACCCCACAAGCCGCAAAAGTTTCGTAAGTTCCTTGTAAAATGCCTTGCGTACCAATATAAATCCAACTTCCTGCCGTCATCTGCCCATACATCATCAAACCCCGCGCCTTGAGGTTTTCGAAATGCTCCCAAGTTGCCCATTGCGGAACAAGATTGCTATTGGCAATCAAAACCCTTGGGGCTTCGGGGTGCGAACGAATCATGCCTACGGGTTTTCCAGATTGCACCAAAAGGCTGTGATTTTCGTCAAGTTCGAGTAATAATTCGATAATTTTTTGAGCCGCCACCACATTTCGAGCCGCTTGTCCTGTACCTCCATATACGACCAAATCCGCAGGATTTTCTGCCACTTCAGCGTCCAGATTGTTCAAAAACATACGCAAAGGTGCTTCAGTAGCCCATGATTTGGCGTGAAGCGTACTGCCTCTGGGCGCTTTGTAGTGAGGGTGCGCCGCAAAATTTTGTAAAAAATCAAGGTATTTCATATTATAGTAATTGGGTAATATTTTTTGCTATATTAGAGGTTTTTGTTCTTAAAATTGTTTTTTTTGGAAAAAATAGGATTGAAAGTGCAATTTTTGGCTAAGAAACTATTTGAGATTGTTTTCTAACCTCGCTTTTTCTGCTTCCAATTCCGTTTTTATTTCGGCAAAATGCAAATCCCAATCGATTACTTTTCTGATTTTGAGGTATTGGTAGGAATGGCGAAGGGCATAAACAGTGGCTTCTATTTCCCGTAAACGGGCGCGCAGATTGACAACTTCGAGGCGGATTTTGTCTTTTTCGGTCAAGGTTTGGTGTTTGGGTCTGAATATTCCTTTTTGCAGATCGGCATGAATTTGGCTCAATCTTTCTAAATCGTTTAGGTCGTAGGCTTCCTTCAGTTCCCTGAAAACCGCTTCGGCTTACGGTTTTTGCAAATCGTTGATCGTATCGGGGTGGCAAAGTTTGCTTGCGTCTCTGAATAGTTTTTTCAAATTTCGTTGATCTTCGGGCTGTAAGTTCTGCTATATTGTTGCTTTTTTATTCTTTAGACTTTTTAACTCATTATCAGGCACATAGTTAAAAAAAATTATTAATTTTTCAAGCAATGTTCCTTCAACTTTGTGATGTTTTTTTGAGGGAATAGTAAAAATAAATGCACCAGAGCCACCCATTTTACACTGAAACTTTTCAGGTTCTTCGACAATGACCTCACTCAATCGTTCACCTAAAAGTTTCACGCCCTCCGAATCGGAAATGCTGATCAAAAAACCAAGCTGTTTTCGGATTTTTTCTAACTATTCTTCTCTGGAAATCAGGCACTTATAATGAAGTTGGACTAAACTACTTTCGTAAGTTTTCGAACTTATTAATTCCAATTTCCTAAAAGGGCGATCATCTGCAAATAATTTAATTCCATTGCCGAGCAGAACAGGAATGACCGAAATAATCATTTCATCAATCAAATCTTCCCGCAAAAGCGCATTGGCGAGTTCCGCACCACCATCACAGAAAATATCTTTGCTTGTCTGTTCTTCTTCGGCGTATTTGAGCCAATGAATCAAACTTTTCAGGCGTTCATTCGTGAAAATTACGTTTCCTTCAGAGGGTTTTTCTTGGCTGGTAATCACGTAAGTTTTTTTGTCTTCACTATTGGGATAATTTCCAATTTGTTTCAAAACCCAATCGTAGGTTTTTCGACCAATCAAAACTGTACCGATTGTAGAAATAAAATCTGCGTAACCATAATCTTCGCTACCCTTGTTCGTGTCCGCACGAACGACATCGAGAAAACTTAAATCGTCATTGGGGGCGGCAATGTAAGCGTACAAACTTTGGGCAATGTAAAGAATGAGTTTGCTCGGCATAAGTACCAATGCTTAATTAAACGAGGGTATTTTTATTTCGAAAGCCACCCCAACACCTGCCCCTACTGGGAAGGGAAAATCGGCGAAAAGCCCTCCCAGTAGGGGAGGATTTGGGTGGGGTGCTTGTTAAAAATAAACCCTGTTAATTTTAATTTAGTACTTAGAGTATGTTTAGAAATTCAAGTGTCAAAAATTGTTTAAAATTACAGAAATAAAAGCCAATTGGATCATGCAGACTGAATATTTTGCTTTCTTTTCATAATCTTTCGACAATCTTCGATACGAAATTGAGCCAAGAAAACGATCTTTCGACCTGCCCCCTACCTTTTTGTGGTACAAAACCTTGTTCTGAAGGCAGTTTTTGGCTAATATCTACGAAAATTCCACAAGCTTTCGCTTCTTTTTCGAAAGTGTTTCGGTAGGCGTCATCTGCTGTAATATATTCTACATTTACATAATTATTTAACACTTGTGCCAAACATTCTATGTCTGCTTTTCCATCATTTTCATGGGCAGCGCCTACGTAAATCGCCAAAGGCAAGCCTTGCGAATCTACCATAATATGTCGTTTTCGACCATTCATTTTCTTATTTCCGTCGATGCCTGTAGCTTGGTTGATCAAGGGTACGATCTTGACACTCTGGCTGTAGATCGCTCCCAAAATAGGGCTTGAATTTCTGCCTAATTGCTCTCTACGCCTCAAAAAAAGCCTTATGAGTATTCGTGTCCATAAATCTTCAGCCTCTCATTTATCAAAGTAATAGCGCAAAATACAAGACTTGGGAAAACAAGCAGGAGTATTGCACCATTGACAGCCTGTACGAATTAGGTAGCGCAAACCGTCAAAAACGGATCGCAAATCTACCTCTGTTGGACGACCGCGCTTGGTTTTTTTCTCGAATAAATCTTGTATATTTGCCCATTGGGTATCGCTTAAGGGTTCAAATTTTTTTACTTTAAAAACGTAAGATTTGTCTCGTAATTTCATATAATTTGTGGTGATTTTATACAAAATTACAAAGCAATACCCATTTTTAAAGAATCGCAAGAAAAGATTGCTGAATTTCTAAACATACTCTAAACTAAACAAGTCCATTGTTAGCCATTGATAACTTTAATTGCCATTTTTGCCGCCAATCTTCCTGCTTTTCTTGTGTAATAAAACACTGTGTTTTATGGTTCAAATTTAACAAAAAATAATTCCAAATTATTTAATATTTTTAACATAAATATTTCTGTTTATTCATCTTTTTAGCAAAAAAATACAAAAGAAACCCTCCGCCTCGCAGTCAATCATGTCGGGTTGGCAAATGAGGGTGCGCAATTTCATGATTTATGAACCCATCTTGGTACGTACCTTTTAGGCTGAAACAAATTACTGGTTTTCAGGCTATTATTTTAAGCCTAAAGTTTTTCCAAAAAAATGCGTAGCTTCGTCCCATAATTTCCCAAAAACTTTCTTTACTCATGTTACGCAATATCAAAACTGCCTTAGTATCAGTATATTATAAAGACGGACTCGAACCCTTGATCAAATATCTTTACAGCCAAGGCGTGAGTTTTTATTCGACAGGCGGCACTCAAGCCTTCATTGAGGGCTTAGGGATCGAAGTGCAAGCGGTCGAAAGTTTGACTTCTTATCCTTCTATTTTGGGCGGACGAGTCAAAACCCTACACCCAAAAGTGTTTGGTGGAATCCTTTACAGAAGCCACGAAAAGCAAGATTTGGAAGAACTCGAACGTTTCGAAATTCCCAAGTTCGATTTGGTGATTGTTGATTTGTACCCTTTCGAAGAAACCCTAAAATCGGGGGCTGATGAACAGGCAATTATCGAAAAAATAGATATTGGAGGCATTTCGCTGATTCGGGCGGCGGCAAAAAACTTTAAAGAAACGCTGATTATTTCCGAAAAAAGCCAATACTCCGAATTATTACAAATTTTGGAACAAAAAAACGGAGCAACTGAAGAAACCGACCGAAAGATGTTTGCCACGAAAGCCTTTGTGGTCAGTTCGAATTATGATACCCAAATATTTCATTATTTCGACCAAAACGAAGAACAAGCCGTTTTTCGTCAAAGTCATAATCATGCCCAAACTTTGCGCTACGGAGAAAATCCTCACCAAAAAGGCGTTTTTTATGGAAATTTAGCCGAAATTTTCGAACAGTTGCATGGCAAGGAGCTTTCTTATAACAACCTGCTCGATGTCGAATCGGCTTTGGCATTGATGGCAGAATTTACAGAAACTACCTTTGTAATCATCAAACATACCAATCCCTGCGGAGTCGCAAGCGCCGTTACACTTCGCCAAGCCTACCTCAATGCTTTGGCTTGCGATCCTGTGTCGGCTTTTGGCGGCGTGCTGATTGCCAACAGGACTATAGACCTCGAAACTGCAAAGGAATTGGACAAACTATTTTTTGAAATCCTCATTGCCCCTGATTTTGAAATTTCGGCTTTGGAAATTTTGCAAGGCAAGAAAAACCGCATTTTGTTGAAACAAAAACAAAAAGATTTTGGAAAAAAGCAGTACAGAAGTTTGCTAAATGGGGTTTTGGAACAAGAAAAAGATTGGAAAACCGAAACCGTTGCCGAATTAAAAACCGTTACCGAACGCCAACCTACCGAATCCGATCTTCGGGCTTTGGTTTTTGCTATCAAAATAGCCAAACACTCCAAGTCGAACGCCATTGTTTTGGCAAAAGACGGACAACTGATAGCCAACGGAGTAGGGCAAACTTCACGAGTCGATTCGCTACGACACGCTATTGAAAAAGCAAAAACTTTTGGTTTGGAACTTGCGGGAGCAGTGATGGCTTCGGAAGCCTTTTTTCCCTTTCCTGATTGTGTGGAAATTGCCCACGGAGAAGGGATCAAAATAGTAGTCCAACCTGGCGGCTCGATCAAAGACCAACTTTCGATAGATTACTGTAATGCGAACCAAGTCGGTATGGTATTTTCAGGAATTAGGCATTTTAAACATTAAAGCAATAAATGTAAAACGCCCTTTAGGGTGTTTTCGCCCGCAAATTACATGGATTTTGCAGGTAAAAACACCTGCAAAGACGTAAAACATTCTTGTTCGTTTCTGGGGCGAACAAGAATGTTCGCAGTACAATAGAGTTTATGAATAAATCTGTAGCATACCCTTTAGGGTGTGCCAATGTATTGATTTCCAGTATTTTAGAAACACCCTAAAGGGCGTTTTACAAAATTATTCATAAACTTTAAACTCATTTATTCATTTCGTTCCAAGCATTGTGCAGTTTTTGGCGTATTTCCTCTGCTTCTGTTTCCTCATATAATCCTTCTAAAACCATTTTTTCAAACAAATTTACGGCTTCTGTTTGCGTTTGGATCGCCTCTTTTTTCCGTCCCAATTTCCACAACAAATGGGCTTTGGTATGTAGCGAATCGTGATCATCACATAAAATAAAAGCCTTTTCCGCCCATTCTAAGGCTTTTTCCAATAATTCCTGATTTTCGCTTACTTCATAACTTGCCCATGCCCAAGAGTTTAACTGTTCGGCTATTGGACGACCGTTCGGATTTTTTAAACTTTTTCTAATTTTTGTAAGCCAATCAGATGAAGACTCAAAATTCATTTTTTTCAATCGTTCTCGGAAACGAGCATCTATCTGTAGAATTTCCTCTATATTTTCCACTTTCAAGTATTTTTCTATAAAGATTTGTATTTTAGGCTCGAATTCCGTTTTGTTTTTGGTTTGGTGGTAAAAATCCAAATATACCGCCTCTATTTCTTGGGGTTTAGGGCTTTCTTGGATTAGCTCGACTGCTTTCGCCACTCTACCGATCAGTTCCACATCATTTTTTTCAATGGCTTTTTTTCGGGCTTTTCTGATCGCATTTTTCAAATTCTTCTCCATAAACGAAATATCGATTCCTTGAAGGCTATCGTAATAAAAAGAGAATTTTCGAATGACAATATCCATTGCCAAACCTTCCAAACTGCTTATGTTACGGCAAAGTTGTTCCATAATTGGCTTGCTGTCCTGTGTTGCAATAGGTAGGGTTTTTAAATATTCGTTATAGACTTCGGCGTATCCTAAACCTGCCGCTTTCCTTTTTTCCAAATAAGTCCACAAAAACTCCCTTTCTCGATTGCCTTTTTCGTATTCTGCCGTCAAAGGAGCAAGGGCTTCAGAAGCGTTTAAGGTACTTACTGCTTTTTGAAGTTCAAATAACAAGGGATTTACGCCCGAATAGCCTACAATTTTATAAAATAACTCAGCATCGGGGCGCAAAAAAAGCAAGGTAGGATAACCTTCTGCCTCGTATTCTTTGGTAATTTTTCGCCCTTCGCCTTTTTCGGCATCAATGCGGTAATTGATAAAATGGGTGTTCAGCACCTTGCCAATTTTTTCGGTAGGAAATGCCTCTCTTTCCATTAATTTACAAGGTTTGCACCATACGGTATAGACATCTATACAAATTGCCTTGTTTTCAGTCTGGGCTTTTTTCAAAAGTTCTGCCCATGAACCTTCAAAAAATTGTACTCCTTGTTGGGCATAAGTGATTTGAACAAAACAAATGATAAATGAAAAAATGAGTCTTTTTTTCATAAGATATAGAGGAAATGAATATGAAATTTTAAAACAAAAATACAAAAACAAACTCTAAAAAACGGAAAAGTTACCTTTTTTATCGAGCTTGCATGGCAAATTTGGTATAAGTATTGTAATACACAAAACAATCAATTACAAAAGACGTTAAAGGAATATAGCGTCTTTTTCAACCCAATCACAAAAATAATGTTTTTACCAAACACACATACACCCATGGTAACTGCCATCACAGAAGGTATCCGAGTAAGTGTTACGACCGAATACCAATACGAATATTCAAGTCCATCGGACAACCATTTTGTTTTCACGTACAGAATCCGAATCGAAAACGATAGTGATTACATGGTGCAACTGCTTCGCCGTCACTGGTTTATCTATGATTCGATAGGGACTCATAAAGAAGTTGAGGGTGAAGGCGTAGTTGGAAAACAGCCTTTCATTGCTCCCCAAGAGGTTTATGAATATGTTTCGGGCTGTAACCTAAGTAGCGACATGGGCAAATTACATGGCGTTTATACCATGCACCGTTTGATAGATGATTCGGAAATCGAGGTCGAAATTCCTGAATTTACTTTAATTACGCCTTACAAACTCAATTAGTAAGGCGTACAAACTCCTGAAAAATCCTTATGGGCGTAGTGAAATGAACGAGGTATTTTTTTACCTTTGCCATGAATTAACTATTTACCATTTCTGATTATGCAGTTCGAACAAACGGGTTTCGAAGGACTTTGGCTCATCAAACCCAAAGTTTTCGAGGACTCAAGAGGCTATTTCTTTGAGAGTTTTCATCTCCAGCGCTTCGAAGAAGCTACAGGCGAAAAGCCTGATTTTGTACAAGATAATCAATCACGTTCGGCTTATGGAGTCTTGCGAGGTTTGCATTTTCAGATTGGCGAATACTCTCAAGCCAAACTTGTGCGTGTCCTTAGTGGTTCTGTTCTTGATGTGGTGGTCGATATTCGCCCCCATTCGCCTACTTTCGGCAAAACCTACTCCGTAGAACTTTCCGCCCAAAACCGCTACCAACTCTATATCCCGCGCGGTTTTGCGCATGGTTTTGCGGTTCTAAGCCCCCATGCCGAGTTTTTTTATAAATGCGACAATTATTATGCCCCCGCCTTCGAACGAGGGATTATTTACAATGATCCTGCTCTGCGAATCGATTGGCAAATTCCAAGCACACAATTATTGGTTTCGGAAAAAGATCAAAAGTTACCCACTTTGAAAGCATTTTTGGCAAAACAATGACTAAAATATCTTATATTATCCCTTGTTATTACAACGAAGGCAATATTCCTGTTACCTCGAAAACCTTGCTCGAAAACGAAGCTAATTTTCCCGAAGGGACGGAGTTTGAGTATGTGTTTGTAGATGACGGCTCAAAAGACAATACTTTGGGTGAATTGCTAAAATTCAGAGAACAGTGTCCCGACAAGGTGCGTGTGGTCAAATTGGCGAGCAATGTGGGTTCGTTTAATGCTATTTTGGCAGGAATGCACTATGCTACAGGCGACTGCAATGCCATGCTTGCCGCAGATTTGCAAGACCCGCCCGAACTGATTCCGCAAATGATGGAACATTGGAAAAAGGGCTATAAATTGGTCATTGCGAATCGACAAGACAGAGAGGAATCCTTTGGACAAAAACTTTTTTCGAATACTTACCATTATTTGATCAAACGCTTCGCCCTCAAGCACGTTCCCGAAGGAGGTTTCGATTTGGTGCTTTTCGACCGACAGTTGAAAGACGAAATTGTAAAAATAGACGAAAAAAATACGAATGTTTTGTATTTGCTTACGTGGTTGGGTTTCGAATATGTCAATATTCCGTATGTTCGCAGAAAGCGAGATATTGGTAAGTCGCGTTGGACGCTGAAAAAGAAAATCAAAATGTTTATCGACTCGTTCGTAGCGTTTTCGTTTTTTCCGATTAGGGCAATTTCCGTAACAGGTACAATTTTGGGCTTGATTGCTTTTCTTTATGGTATTTTTGTCATTGTTGCCAAATTTACAAACCTGATTCCTGTTGAGGGCTGGACAACCATGATGGTGGTTTTGTTGTTTGTTTCTTCTTTCCAAATGGTGGCTTTGGGAATCATAGGCGAATACGTTTGGCGAGCTTTGGACTCGTCGAGAAACCGCCCAAATTTTGTGGTAGATAAGGTTTTTGAGAAATAAATTACTTTTTGTATCTTTGTCTGAAATCAAAATTTTACAAACTATGGCAAAGAAAAAGGCACGAATCTGGTCGGAAGCCGAATTGATTTTGACTTTTGGATTGCAAAGGGCTGAAGATAGCACCAAACTACTTGATGAATGGTTATCTGTATCTGTTCCTCAATTTAATATTTTTGAGGAGGAATTATTTACTGATTTATTGCGATTAGCTAAGAAAAAAGCGGATTTTTGGAATGAAGAAAGCCTTAAAATGAATTTTATTGCCCCTTTACTACAGCTTTTTATCAAATTCAATGATGAAAAGTTGCGTTATGAAAGTTTTTTTGATGAAACCATATCGGCTACTGTTGAAGGAATTTATTTACAAACTGAATGTGATTTTATGCTTGCCAAAGGCATAGGTGATATTGTTCAAACCCCTTATTTCCATTTTCAAGAATACAAACGTTCCAAAAAAAGCCCGACTGAACCGATGGCACAGTTGATTGAGGCTTTTTTGATTGCTCAAGAACAAAACAAAAATGGAAAACCACTTTACGGTTTAACCATTACGGGAAGAAATTGGCAATTTGTGGTTATGGATACGAAAAAATACGGCATAAGTCGTACTTTTGACACTACGCAAAAAGATGATTTATTGCGGATTATTGCCATTTTACGCAAATTTAAGGTGATTTTAGAAACTACGCTTTTGGATTAAAATAAATTACACATTAAAGCGTAATGTTACAAAATATATTTTCATGAAAAAAATAGCCTTTTTTATTATCTTTTTTTCAATTCATGCCTTTGTTTTTGCTCAAAATGAGGCTGTTTCTTTATTAAAAGGAAAACGTTGGGCTTTGGCGCATCTTATTGAGGAGTTTGAAAACCGAAAAGACACGCTTTTGCGGGTGCATGACTGCGAAAACGAATTTATTGAGTTTTTGATAGATGGCACTTTTACGATTCCTACTTTGGAAAAAGACGGAAAATGGTCGGTAGAGCAGGATTCTATTTTGATTTTCAGAAATCACAAAGGCGGAAAAATAAAAACGGCTTACATTCGGTTTTTGAGCAAGGACAGTTTGCTATTGGTCGATAAGGTAAAAAGTGCGAAAAGTAGCGTTTTTTATGAAAGTTATAATTTGTGCAGAATCGGGGATAGCACCTACATAGACGAACGTGAGGAGTTCCAAACCCAAAAAAACATGGGTGTGGTAGCGGGTTTTCAACAGTTTGATAACAGTGTGGTCGAGATTGGCTTTGGGAAAGGAAAAATCGAGTGGGACAATAATTTTTATGGTTATTCTTTAAACCTAAATCTTGCCCCTTGGAATAAGGTGTATGGTTTGCACCTGAACGCTTGGTCGGACGGAAATTGGTTCAGTTATGGTTTGGGAACAACTTTGCAGACGGATTCGGACAAAATTTATTTTGGCTTAAAACCCATGTTTGGGCTTTCAGGGCGGCAGTTATTTGGTAAATCGAGCCATACGGCACATTTGGTCTATAGCTATGATGTACTTTTGGGTGGCGTGTCCGCTACTTTAAGAAACTCACCAATCAATCGCCATTCTGTAACGCTGCGGTTTTATTTTGCCTTCAAACGCAGTTTTCAAATGATGCGGGTGAAAAGATAAGGTTAGTTTGGTGCGAAAAGTTCGTATGTGGAAAATTGAGCAAAAAAGAAAAAAGTAATCTGGGCAAATATATAGGATTAGGATATTAAAAGGCTTATTTTGGGAAATAATATTTTCTAAAAATGAATTTTTTAATATAAAAATCGTTTATATTTCGTAATCTTTTACATCAAATTATTCTCCTTTTTACAATGAAAAAATCACTTTTCCTTCTCGCTTGTTTCGTCTTGAGCCACTTTGCAAGCGCTCAAATGAAATCATGGACTTGGGACACTTACAAAGTAAAGTACAGTGCTCCCTCCAATTTTAAGATTTCCAAAAACACTAAAGAGGCGTTTTCAGCGGGAAACACAAACATTAATTTGACTATTTATCCACGCACAGGTGAAAATTTGGGGCAAGGGGATATGGTGGCTGCGCTGCGAAAATGGGCGCACAGTAGCAAGGTTACCTTCACAGGTACTCCTGAAGAACTGGACGATCTCAACGGTTACTGGGGTGTGTATCTTGATGGAACAGCCGAAAATGGTAATCCTACAACCCTTTTACTTTTGGTTGATCCCGATTACCCTGAAATTTCCTTGTACATTTGGTTGCAATACCAAGACGGTTATGTAGATACGGCAGTCGCAATTCTAAAAAGTTTTACGCCTAATTAATATTCACTTTACAATGAAAAAAATGCTGTTTTTTTTAGTGAAAACAGCATTTTTTTACAATCCCAAAAACTTGACTCTGCTCTATACTCAAACGAATACCCATATTTTTCCTTCCACCAAATTCTTAATTGTTTTCGCATTTCTTCCTCCCTTGCGTTGCGGATCGTAGAGTTTTGTTCCTGCCAATTCCGAAGGCATAAATTCCTGAAAAGCAAAATTTCCTTCAAAATTATGCGAATAAAGGTAATTGTAAAGCAGCACACTTATTTATTTAGTTTTTGAAAGTCCTATATATCTTTGTGTGCGTGGTTTTAAATTTTTAGTTAAAATTAAACTACCCTCTAAAGAGTATTTTCTCAAACTATTTCCTCCTGCTACCCACACAAAATTATTTTGATAATCAATTTCTAACGAAAAAGCACCTTTATTATCTATCTTTAATAATTCATTATTAGATGTTTTAAATAAAAATGTCCCAGAAGGGCATACAATCCAAAGGTTTTTGTTTTTACTATCAAATCTTACACAATTTGGTCTATCTCGTAAATTTATTTTCTGAATCACATCGCCTAAACTTGAAACTTGATAAATGCAATCTCGACTTGATGGAATCTCTGGATGTTGCCCAACTCCAACCCAAATATTACCATTTTCTCCAATATCAACAGAGGTTGCAGTCCATGTTGTAATTTTTTTTTCGAAAATTAAATTTAAATTTAAATCCAATTTTTTTATCTTTTCCCCGACAACCCAAATCATCGAATTATTTTCATCAACAATAATATCAAAGCCACCTTCATTTGATTTTTTAATTATATTTCCAGATTTGTCCAAGATGCAGACGCCACCTACGTTTATTGTTCCGTCTGAAATTAGCGCATAAATATATTTGTCTGTTAAATAAAAAGCGCCTATATTCTTATCTTTTACTTCTAAAATTATTTGTCCTTTTTTATTAATTTTAAATGCTACATGACAATTTTTTAGCAAAAAAATAAAAAGCCTAATTTTGTATCTACGAAAA
>JAAFHK010000329.1 GCA_013297565.1 Cytophagales bacterium | reverse complement strand
GGCGGAATTGGCGGCGTATTAGCTGTAACTGTAGCATAGGCTTTAGCCTGTGCCTTCACAGGCTAAAGCCTATGCTACAGAAAAACCGAATAAACGTTGAATTTTAGAAAATACATTTTTTATTTCCCTTTTTTCCTAAATTGCGCCGTATTGAGAGAAAAATCAATAATAAAATAACAAAAATCATGTATTATTCGGAAATAGCACCAAGAAAACAGTTTTTCGAAGTCCTGCGAAACATTTTTATTGGGGCAAAAATAGAGGGAAATTCGGGCTACGTCAATCTCATGCGGATCAAAAGCCGCTATTATCAAAGTTTGGAAACGCAACTTTATGGGGACATCAATGCCGCTTTGGAGGCTGTAGGTAGGGATTTTGAGGAGGAACTTTATAACAAACTCTATACTTTTTTTCGCAAATATTTTTCCGAAAGCGGCTCGATTTATTTTTCCTATACGCCTTTGCAAGAAAAGGTGTATGAACGCATTTACCGCGATGAGCGCGACGTGGCGCTGTTTTGGAAAACCAATATGCTCTACTACATCAAAACTGAACGCCTTTTTCAGGATTTGACGGTGGAGGAAAACAAGGATATTTTTGTTTTTTCGGTGGCGGAACTCGAACACAAAAAAAACAATGAGAAAAAAGACCTTGTTTTCGAATTGCGAAAAGGGGAAAGCCTATATATAGAGGCTGATCTGCATTATAAATGCTATTTCAGCGTAAAATATGCCCAAAACGGATCGAAAACGAATGTTGAGGAAATACAAAAACGCCTCAAAAATGAATTTGATTTGCGGATAGAAACGGAAAAAATAGAAAAAGCCTTTGCCATTTTTCGCAAACAAAGCGAAGTCGATTTTTTTATCAATAAAAACGCAAGGGAGTTTTTGAGGGAACAATTTGGTTTTTACCTCAAAAGTTACCTGCTCGATGACGAAACCCTTTTTTCCGAAAAACGCCTTTCGCAACTCAAATCCTTGCAAAAAATTGCCTTTAAAGTGATCGATTTGGTCAGTCAATTCGAGGACGAATTGGTCAGGATTTGGAACAAACCCAAATTTGCGCACAGCGCAAACTACGTACTCACGCTTGATAAAATTGCTTCCAAAAATTTAACTTTGCTCGACAGGATTTGGGAACACCCAAACCTCGCACAGCAAGCCGAAGAATGGGCGAAATTGGGAATGTTGGGACAGTGGAAAGGTACAAACGCCGAACTGCTACACGAACTCAAACGAACGGAAAACGAAAACCTCGCCTTCGAACTGAAAACCTACAACAGCGAATCGGCTTGGCGATTCTTGCCCTTAGACACGCGCTATTTTAAGGATTTGGAAATCGACATATTGGGCGTTTTTGATGATCTCGAAGCCGAACTCGATGGTTGGCTTATCCATTCCGAAAATTATCAGGCTTTGAATACGCTGAAAGAAAAATTTAGGGGAAAAATTCAAACCATTTATATCGATCCGCCTTATAATACCAAAAATGAGGAATTTATTTATAAAGACGCTTATAAACATTCGAGTTGGCTTTCGATGATGCAAGATCGCTTGGAATTATCAAAAATGCTATTAGCAGAAAAAGGGGGCTTTTTTTTGAGTATTGATGATAACG
The DNA here is from genome assembly GCA_013297565.1 of Cytophagales bacterium. GTDB lineage: Bacteria > Bacteroidota > Bacteroidia > Cytophagales > Thermoflexibacteraceae > JAAFHK01. Next base: position 3,398 of record JAAFHK010000329.1, on the reverse strand, counting down.
AACAAGCCAATATTAAACTTTTAATGGATCAAGTTTTTAATGTTGAAAATTTTGTAGGTCAATTTGTATGGCGTAAAAAAGTTGGGGCAGGAGCAGACTCAAAATTATTTTTTCGACAACATGAATACATTTCTTTTTATGCAAAAAACATTAATCAAATCGATGCTCTTTATCAGCCTTTAACTGATAAACAAAAACAGGAATATTCAAATCCCGATAATGATCCTCGTGGTGATTGGGCATCAACTGATTTGAGTTCGCCTGCTCATGATAATGATGCACGTAGAATTTATAAAGTAAATTCACCAATGGGAAAAGAATTTGAAAAATGCTGGTCTTATACCAAAGAGAACTTTATACAATTAGAAAAGGACAATTTAATATGGTGGGGTAAAGATGGAAATTCAATGCCTAAACGGAAGCGTTTTTTAAATGATAAACAAGGTTTAACACCTCGTTCTTGGATCGATTTTGTGCTAACTCAAGATGGAAAAAAAGATTTAGAAAATTTATCGCAAGATTTATTATTTAGTTACCCTAAGCCTGTCCTTTTGATTCAAAATTTTATTGAACTATTTGAAATTAAAATAAATCCACATATCGTTCTTGATTATTTCGGCGGTTCGGGGACTACGGCGCACGCTACAGTCGAGTTGAATAAAAAAGATGGGGGCAGACGCAAGTATATTTTGGTCGAGTTAGGCGATCATTTTTACAACGTAATTATTCCACGTATGAAAAAAATATCTTTTTCGGACCAGTGGAAAGAGGGCATAGCCCAAGAAGGCGGACAAGGTTACAGTCATTTTTTCAAATATTTCGAACTCGAACAGTACGAGGAGAGTTTGCAAAAAACGAAATACGAAGACAAGGGCGCTTTACCTACGAAAGATATTTATACACAATATTTGTTTTTGAAAGACCTAAAAATGGCAGAAGAAGCCCTACAGACCGAAAACGGCACAGTCAAGGTCGATTGGGGCAAACTTCACCCGCAGATCGACATAGCAGAAACCTTGAGCCATCTCTTGGGCAAAGCGATCAAACGCATTACACCCGAATCGGTTATTTTTGCAGATAATACGGAAATTGATTTGGGCAATATCGATTATAAACTGATTCGCCCTTTAGTTTGGTGGTAGGAAAAAAGTATCGTAACATAGGCTTTAGCCTGTGGTGGTCAAATCACAGGCTAAAGCCTATGTTACAAAAGGAAATTTTATGGAAAAAACAGAAGAAATATTGCGTCTAATTGCCTGTGGCGAAACAAGTACGGTGCAGTTTAAGGAAGAACTTATGCGGCTTTTGCAACACAGCGGAAACCTGTATGCCGAAGAAATGATCGTCGAAAATAGTGATTATCAGGACATTGACTTGTATCGTTTCGAGGATTTTTATCAAGAAAAATACAAAATGCTCTTCGAAAAAGAAAAATTGGGCGAATATATTGAGAATTTGGATTTGGGAAAAGCGGGCAAACTGAATCGAGCAGGTGCTTTGCTTTTTACGAAAAAACCTGAAAAAAATATCCGAAGTTTTTTTATTTCGGCAATTTGGTTTCGAGGTTTTGAGAAATGGGAAAACGATTATGTAAGTAGCGACAATCTGAAGGGCAACCTTAGCCAACAGTACGAAAAAGGCTATAATTTTATTATGAATGCCATGCTTAAACGGCAAGCGGGGCAGGGGTTTAATAGTTTGGGCAAGTCGGAAATTCCCGAAATTGTGATCCAAGAACTTTTGGTGAATGCGCTGGTGCATCGGGATTATTTTATTCAAGATACGATCAAAATTTTTATTTTTCAAGACCGAGTCGAGATCATTAGCCCTGGGGTGCTTCCAAACAACCTAAACGAAGAAAAAATAAAACGAGGAATCCGCAAAAAACGAAATCCTTTGATCGATTCTTTTGCGGCTGATCTCTTGCCTTATCGGGGCATTGGTAGTGGTATTTTACGGGCTTTACAAGCCTATCCCACTATCGAGTTCCTTAACGACCGCCAAGCCGAAGAATTTAAAGTAACGATCTGGCGCCCAAAAATAGAAATAGAAAAACCATGAAAAACAGTAGGAAAAAAGTAATTTTTTGTAACATAGGCTTCAGCCTGTGCCACAGGCTAAAGCCTATGTTACAAAGCCCAAAAATAGAAATAGAAGAACCATGAAAAACAGTTATTCGCAAATCATAGTCCATGCCGACCAAGAGTCAGTGCCTTTTGCGTGGAAAAATACGGATTTTCAGACTTTTTCGGAAGGAAAAAAACTCTATGCCTATCAGCGTGAGGCATTGGAAGCGGTGCGCCTTTTGTTGTATTATTTTTATAAAGACAAAGACACAAAAAGCCTTGAGTGGCTAAAAAAAGCCTTTTTTTTGTGGTACAAAGAAAATAATGCAGAAAAATACGACATCGAAAAGGCTTTAGAAGTCGATTTTTCGAAAAGTTCGTACAAAATCCTACAGCCCTATTTTGAGAGCAAAGATCAGGTTTTGCCTGCTTATCATTTTATCAACCGCATGGGTTTTTGGATGGCGACAGGTAGCGGAAAAAGCATTGTTTTGATCAAACTGATCGAGCTTTTGCACGATTTGATGCGAAATGATCTGATTCCCAAAAAAGAAATTTTGTTCCTTACGCACCGCCCCGACCTGATCGAGCAGCTGCGCGCCCATATCTTGGATTTTAACCGCTATACCAAAAAAGAAAAAGGCATTGAGTTTTTGGTTTCCGATCTGAAAGATTTTGCCGAATACAAAAAACAAGGCGAACTGTACCGCAACAGCCAAATTCAGATTTTTGTCTATCGGTCAGACCTGATCGCCGCCGAACGCAAGGAAACGATTGTTGATTTTAAGGATTATGAAAACGGAGGAAATTGGTATTTGCTTCTGGACGAGGCGCACAAAGGCGATCAGGAGGAAAGCAAACGCAAGCAATATTACAGTATTTTGGGTAGAAATGGCTTTTTGTTCAATTTTTCGGCAACTTTTACCGAAGAAATCGACAAAGTTACTACGGTGTATAACCTGAACCTTGCCCAGTATATCAATAAGGGTTTTGGGAAACACTTGTTTATTTTGCAACAGCAATTCGATAATTTTAGGACTCGTGAGGTTTTGCAAGGCAAAAAAATGGTGGTAGATTATGAGGAAAAGGAAAAGCAGAAAATCGTTTTTATGTCTTTGATTTTGCTTACTTTCATCAAAAAAAATGCCCAAGATCGCCCAAAAGATTTGACTTATCACAACCCCATGTTGGTTACTTTGGTCAATTCGGTAAGCAAAGAGGATTCGGATTTGCAACTGTTTTTTCAGGAATTGCGGAAAATAGCCAAAAAAGAAGTCAGTCCGCATGATTTTGAAGCGGCAAAAAATGCCTTAAAAACAGAATTATATCATC
>JAAFHK010000328.1 GCA_013297565.1 Cytophagales bacterium | reverse complement strand
TACTTTGGTAAGCAGGGTATGCCCAATCATGCTCATAAAAGCCCCAGGAACGCCATGCCCTGTGCAATCCACCACCGCCACAAAGTTTTTTTCATAGCGGTTTAAAAACCAATAAAAATCACCCGAAACGCCATGCAAAGGGCGATAGATCACAAAATAATCACCAACAAACGGTCGCACATCTTCCTCATCGGGCAGGATAGCTTCCTGAATTTTTTGGGCATATCGAATGCTATCCACCAATAAGGCTTGCTTTTGTTCAATTTTGTTTGATTTTTCTTTCACTTCCGACAAACTTGCCTGCACTTTTTGGATCATAAACACAAAATCCTTAGCCAGAAGACTTATTTCGTCTTTAGTATCAATATTCAAAACGGGGATTTCTTCCGAAAAATCACTTTTGATAACTTGGTGAATAGCCGAAGACAAATTCATAATTGGGCGGCTCAAGATCTGGGTCGAATAAAAAGCCAAAACGATATTGATAACCGCACCTAAAGCAAAGGCAATCAACAACATACGCGTAATATTGCGGTGCATGGCTTCTGCTCTGCTTAGAATCGCTTCGTTGATTCGGGCTATTTTGCTGTCAATATCATTGGCTATCAAATTCAAATCTTTTTTTATACCTTGATAATGGTCAAACCCAATTCTTGCTTCCATTTGTACCAAAAGTCCAAAAACATTCTCGTATTTATCCAATAACTCCAACAAATATTTACGGTCGTCTGCACTCTTTACTTTTTGTTCAATTTCTTCAGCCAAAAGCGGAACAGCCGCACGTAAAGCCCTGTAGTAGGCGGTATCTTTGCGAATAATAAAATCTTTTTCGTGGCGGCGGACAGTCAGCAAACGGGCAGATTCGAAAGGCAATTTTTCTTCAATATCGTGAATATAACGCCGCATTTGCCCTTCCAAACCGTAATCTTTAAAACCGCGCTCTTTGGTCAGGTTTAGCAAACTTTGAAAAACAATGTCATATTCTCGAACGCGCTGTTTGAGGATTCGAATTTCGTTGGTAATTTCAAAAATTTCGATAAGTTCTAAAGCAAGCAGTTGCGAAAGTTCATTTTGAATCGCTTGCACTATTTGGTGGCGTTTTTCGAGGTAAGGACTTTCGCCAGTTTGAAAAAAACGGACTGAAATCATTTCGTCTGTAAAAAAATCTTTTTCCAAACGGCTTGCAATCTGTGTATTGCGGTCGATTCGGGTAAGGGTTTCTACGATCTTCTCTATGTTATCTTTGCGATCGTCAAACCACATATTTACAGAAGTCATCACCACTCCTATTAGAAAAAATAGGATAAATGAAAATAATATTTTGGATTTTATGGTTCGAAATGTAAAGGGCATAGAGTATCTTTTTAGGAACTACGGTGCAAAGATAGTTCCTAAAAGATACCTGAATTTTAAGCCAAAATGATCAAAATATGAATTTTAAAGGCTGTTTATTTCTTGCAGGGTTCTTTGCGGCGGGTGTCGGTAATTTGGATAATTTTCCAGCCTTCGGCGGATTTGAATAATTGGAAGGCATTTACGCCACAATGACTAAATTTGTCGCCCAAATAAAATTCGTAGGGAGTCCAAGCCGTAGCCATATTGTCGTCTGTTCGAACTTCATACGAAAGTAGGCGTTCGTCAAGCAAAAAATCCCGTCTTTGGGCTACAGAAGCCAAAAAAGCATTGATCGATTCGGTTCTCAAGAAAGCTTTTTTTTCCTTATCAAAACCTGTAGTTTGCAAACGCACACTGGGCGCAAGGGTAGTTCTGATCAGCGTTGTATCATTTTTTTTCATACCTTCGAAAAAGCGATCAATCACTGAAATCACCTCTTTTTCAGGCGTATTTTGGGCTTTTACAAAAGACGAAAAGGATACGAACAAAATAATAAAAAGTATTTTTTGCATTATTACGGGTTTTTAAACTTCCACAGTTGCGCCTTCTTGGAGGCGTTCGGCATTTTCGGCAATTCGCAATTCCTCGATAAAATCGGCAATATTTCCGTCCATAACCGATGGCAGATTATGCACTGTATAACCAATGCGATGATCGGTTACGCGACTTTGCGGATAGTTATAGGTTCGAATTTTGTCCGAACGGTCGCCACTACCAACCATCGCCTTACGCGCCGCCCCTACTTCCTGCATTTGTTTTTCCAATTCCCTTTCGTACATACGCGAACGCAAAACTTTCAAGGCTTTCTCGAAATTTTTGATTTGTGATTTTTCATCTTGGCACGAAACCACGATTCCTGTCGGAATATGTGTTAGGCGAACTGCCGAATAGGTCGTATTAACGGACTGACCGCCTGGGCCCGATGAGCAAAAAGTTTCTTTTTTGACATCATTCATATTCACATGAACCTCAACCTCATCAACTTCGGGCAAAACCGCAATACTTGCCGCCGAAGTGTGGATTCTGCCTTGCGTTTCGGTTACAGGCACACGCTGAACCCGATGCACGCCCGATTCGTATTTGAGCTTTCCATACACATCTTCCCCTATTACGCTACAAACGATCTCCTTAAAACCACCTGTATTTCCGTCCGTAAAATCGAGCATTTCGAAACGCCAGCCCATTTTTTCGGCAAAACGCTGGTACATACGGAATAAATCTCCCGCAAAAATAGAGGCTTCATCTCCACCTGCACCCGCCCGAATCTCCAAAATAACGTTTTTACTGTCGTTCGGGTCTTTAGGAATCAACAACACTTTGATGCGGTCTTCGGTAGGTTCGAGCAGCGGTTCGAGTTCTTCGAGTTGCGCTTTGGCAAGTTCCCGCAAATCGGCATCTCTTTCGGTGCGCAAAATATCTCTGGATTCATCGATATTGTCCAATAAATTTTTATAATAATGATACTCTTGCACAATTTTGTTCAAATCCTTGTATTCTTTGTTCAGTTTGGCAAAGTGTTTCATGTCCGCCATCACATTAGGATCGGCAAGTTGTTGTTCGACTTCCAAAAAACGATCATTGATTTGAGAGAGTTTATCTAACATATAAGTATATTGCTTTTAGATTTTGGGCAAAGTTACAAAAAAAACAAGAAAAAGTAAAATAAGCCTTTTAGATTTTAGAAGTTTTTGGGTTTCTAAAAAAAATCTTTACTTTGCACTGAATTGTACTGCCTATTTTAATACTTTTTGATCATGAATAATTTTCAACTACCCACCTTATCAAATGAATTTCATACCCTTGCAAACTCTATTTTTACCATAAAGCATTGCTTTTGATTCGAGTTAAAAGATTGATCATACACTTCCATCATTTTCTCGACCTTGCATTTTTACGTATTCGCTTGGCGTAAGGTTCGTTGCTTTTTTAAAAGCCCGATTAAAGGCAGTTTTCGAGTTAAAACCCACTTCCAAAGCAATCGCCAACAGCGTATAATGCTGTTTATCTTTTCGCAAAGCCAAAATTTTGAACTCCGCAATCCGATAATCATTGACAAAATCCTGAAAATTCTTTTCGTAATATTCATTAATTACCCTCGAAAGGGCGTGTGGAGTGGCTTCGGAAAGTTGCGCCAATTCCGACAGGGTTAGTTTGGGATTATAAAAAGGCTTTTTCTTTTCCATCAACAAAGGCAATTTTTGCTTGATCGCTTCCAACTGTTCTTTCGGAATGTGCGAATCTTTATAGCGTTTTTCGGAGGTTTCGGGGCTTTCGATTTCTGTCGTATCAGCTGTATTTATTTTTTCAAATAATTGATTTTCAGTATTTTGTGCTAAAACAGGTTCAGCTTTTTCTTCGATTCCCTTTTCCACAAAAACAGGTGTTTCAGGATAATAGGTTTTAAAAATTTCGGGCTGTTGCATGGCTACATAACCCAAAAAATAGGTAAGCACTGAAAGTAAAACCCATACCGAATCTACAGAGAATTCGACAGTTGGCAAGAGATTCAGCGGCAAAACGTAATCCACCGCACCCAAAACAAATACACTCAACCAAATCACCAAACATACACCTTGCAAAACAAGAACGGAATATAAAAAAGAGGTATTTTGCGTAAAAGAGTGAAAATTTGGCGATTCTTCCCTGAATTTCTGGACGACATAATAGCTTTTGTACCAATAAAATACATTGTAACACAAAGCCACAAAACCCGTGCTGGCAAAAATAGAAAAATAAGATCGATTGACTATATTATCAATAAAATCCTGTTTTTCGGTCAAAAGTAAAGGCAGATAGAGTAAAAAGTGCAAAAAAGCAGGGATAAAATGATAACCATGTTGTAGATTTGTCTTGGACTGTACAGTTAATAGCTTTTGGACATAAAAGAAAAATAGAGGGGCATATAAAAAAAATAGGTAATCGGGAATTAATATTATTTTGGGATATTCTTGGAATAAAGCACGATACTGAACGCCCACGCGCCCCAAAAGCGCCAAAGAAGTACCTAAAATTACCAAAGAAAAAATATGATTGGCACTGCGGTTATTGTCCTGCAAACCTTGTAAAGCCACCAACAAAATAAAACCTTGCAAAGCCGCCAAAAGCAAGATCAAAATATACAAACTGATGCGTTCGCCCGCCAAATCTTCCCAAGTTCGGATCGTAATCTGAATCGTATGATCTTGATTATCAAGCTGTTCGTAAATTCTATTCGGCATGGCACGCCCGTTTTCACGTCCTTCCACACTCGACCAATTCCCACGCGTAACCTTATATTCCATATTTTTCGGGGCATTCGACAGAACCATTTTGTATTGCGCACCCGTCCTCATAAAACGGTATTGGGGATCGGCAGGATTCCAGTTATTAAACGAACCCACCAAATACAAAGTAGCATCGGGAGGCGTATTTTCAGGTAGGCGCTCAATCAAAATCGTAAGCGATCCTTGCCCCAGAAGCACCTTTTGGGACAAGAACAGCAAGCCAAACAAGAAAATAGGTAGTAGTTTTTTCATCTTCGTCCGAGTCTTCAGCAGGACAAAGGTAATTTTTTATCCTCCAAAACCTACCTTATTTCAAAGCATTTTGCCTAAATTGTTCTTCCAAATTTTCTCTTTTTTCCAAGTCCGCCCAAGCCT
>JAAFHK010000327.1 GCA_013297565.1 Cytophagales bacterium | reverse complement strand
TTTAGCGTCACATAACCCAAAAATAAAAATAAACCTACCTATTTATACAGGGTTACTTAGGAGTAGGAAAATAAACTACGAAATGGCTATTCATAACGCCGTAGGCGTGAAATATTGGTAGAAAACATTTCCTTACTCCCCTCAAAAGCCCTGTAGGGGCGAAATTTCGGACTATCTTTCACGCCTACGGTGTTCTTAAAATGGGAACTTACATTTTTCTACCAATATTTCGCAGCTAAGGTGCTATTTATTTTTTCGTAAGTTATTGAAAATTAATATTTTACTAATTTTTTTATTGTTTTCAAGCCCTGATTCTAATTACAAAAAATTCAATACCAAGCAATCATTTCCTCTCAAAAGTAATCCGTTTTCCTCGTTTGGTTTCATCAAATTGGCGTTTTTGGTAAGCCAAATGCCCCGAAACTATCGTGTGCGTAATATGCGAATGGAAAACGTAATGGTTTAAAGGCGACCAACCGCAGTGGTACAAAATATTATCCTTATTAACCGTATATTTGTGTCCCAAATCAAAAAGCACCAAATCTGCCCAATAACCTTCCCTTACGAAACCTCTTTTTTCGATTTGGAAACAAACCGCAGGAGCATGGCACATTTTTTCATTGATTTTTTCCAAACTAATTTTGTTTTGGTGGTGCATTTCGAGCATCATGAGCAAGGAATGTTGCACCAAAGGCACACCCGAAGGCGCCTGCCAATAGTTTTGTTGTTTTTCTGCCCAAGTGTGCGGGGCATGATCGGTGGCGATAATATCCAAGTAATTGTCCAAAAGAGCAGGTAATAGTGCTTTTCTGTGATCGGCTGTTTTGATAGCAGGATTGCATTTGATTTGGTTTTCTAATGATTCATAATCCTGCGCCGCAAACCACAAATGATGTACGCAAACTTCGGCAGTAATGCGTTTTTGTGCCAAAGGTGTCTGATTATCAAAGAGTTTGGTTTCGTCTGCCGTAGAAATATGCAAGACGTGAAGGCGTGTATGGTGTTTTTTGGCTAATTCGATGGCTAATTTTGTAGATTTTACGCAAGCCTCAACCGAACGCAATTCGGGGTGGATCGATGCCCTTGCGTTATCACCATATTGGGCTTTCAGGCGTTCTGCATTGGCTTTTACTGTTGCCTCGTCTTCGCAATGCGTAGCAATCAACATATTGCTTTGTGCAAAAATTTTCTCCAAAGTATTCGGATTATCGACCAGCATATTGCCTGTCGAAGAACCCATAAAAATCTTAACTCCGCAAACATTTTGAGGATTGGTCTTTAGCACTTCATCGAGGTTGTCGTTCGAAGCACCCATAAAAAACGAATAATTGGCAAGGGAGCTTGCCTCCGCAATCTTGTATTTATCTTCCAAAAGCGTTTGGCTAAGGGCATTTGGAACAGTATTGGGCATTTCCATGAAAGTAGTCGTGCCACCTGCAACCGCCGCCCGCGCTTCGCTTCGGATCGTTCCTTTGTGCGTAAGTCCTGGTTCCCTGAAATGTACCTGATCATCAATCACGCCCGCCATGCCGTATTTTCCGCGTGCATCTATCTCATAATCAACGATTTGCCCCTCGATTCGTGGAGCAATTTTTTCAATCATTCCATTTCGTATCAAAATATCAGTTTCAATGATTTTGCCTTCATTGATCAAATTTACAGCTTTGATTAGGATTGTTTGCATAATTTGGGTGTGTTTTAGACTTTTGTTTCCAAAAATGCGAAAAAAATCCTAATTATTCTAATTTTTCTCAAGGTTTTTTTGAGGTTCGAGAAGCACAAAAAGGATAGGAGTAAATTTTATGAAAGAAGGGAATATTTTATTCATATTTTCATACCTTTGTAAAAAAACTATGCAATTCGCTGACATAAAAAATGACGTTGCTTTCCGCAAAATTTTTGGGAACGAAAATAAAAAAGAAATCCTCATTTCTTTTTTGAATGCGGTTTTGAAATTGGAAGAAAATAAGAAAATTACTTGGGTGGAAATTCTAAACCCCTACCAAGTTCCTATAGTCTTAGGGGCAAAATCTACGATTTTGGACGTAAAAGCCAAAGATAAAGCGGGTAACGAATACATTGTAGAAATGCAAGTTACGGATAAATTGGGCTTTGCCAAAAGAGTAGTTTATTATACTGCCAAATCTTACTCGGCACAACTTAATGTAGGTGAGGACTATTACAAACTCAAACCCACTATTTTTATTGGTATTTTGAACTTTGAGTTTTTGGAAAATCCACATTATTTATCAAGGCATTTGATTTTGGATTCCGAAACACACGAACATAAATTAAAAGATTTGGATTTTAATTTTATCGAACTCACGAAGTTTAACAAGACCGAACACGAGTTGGAAACTTTGGTAGATAAATGGGTTTTTTTCATTAAAAATGCGGAAAATTTAAGCCTTATCCCCAAAAATGTAGATGATGAGGGCTTACATTTGGCTTACACAGAGGCGGATCGGCATACTTGGACGAAGGCAGATTTGGAAGCCTATGGTTATGCTCGTATGCGTGAAACAGACGAAATAGCAAGGGAAATGCTTGTAGAGCTAAAGGCAAAAATTGAAATAGCTAAAAATTTCAAAAAAATAGGTTTATCGAATGAAGATATAGCCAAAGGAACAGGTCTGACGCTAAATGAGATAGAAAATCTGTAAAGTAAACGAATTTTACCAATTTGAAACCTAATTAAATCGTTCAAAAACCACAAAATCGTAGGCATAGATATTTTTTTCGTCAGCCTCAAATTTCTCTCTCAAAACCTCTTTCCAATCCCTAGGAATTTCGGGAAAAAAGGTATCTCCTTCAAAATTTTCCCGTACTTCCGTCAAATAAAGCCGATCTGCCACCTCGAAACCTGCCCGATACAGTTCTGCTCCGCCTACTATAAAAGGTTCAGAATCATCACTTTGTGAAACTATTTTTAGGGCTTCTTCCAAATTTTGGACAAAAAAACAGCCTTCGACGTTCCAATCTGTTTTTCGACTCACCACAATATTTACCCGATTCGGCAAAGGTTTCGAACCTATAGACTCGAAAGTTCGCCGCCCCATAATAATATGATGCCCTTGTGTTTTTTGCTTAAAAAATTTCAAATCGGCAGGCAAATGCCAAATCAGCGCCTTGTTTTTGCCAATTACTCCGTTCGCGCTTCGCGCCGCAATCATAGATAGAATCATATTTTCGTGTTTTTTTCAGACTGAAATGGTTTGCTGATCTGTAGCATAGGCTTTAGCCTGTGTAGGCACAGGCTAATAGCCCTATGCTACACTAAAATCATTTCTCTCAAACCACAATTTTTTTACCTGCTTGCCAAAAATTCGCAAAAATATTGATCCATTCTTGCAAACGCCTATCTTTTACTTTGACCTTAAAAACTTCGGCACTCCCAACCGTAATCAGCTTGAAACGAGGGCGCGTAATGGCTACATTCAGGCGTTTGGGGTTGTAATAAAATTCGGCAATGTCCGCCAAATATTCCTGCGAACTGCAAGTAAGCGAAATCAGGATCATGTCCCGTTCTTGTCCTTGTATGCGTTCGACCGTGTCGACTATAATCTGCTCAAAATCAGTTTGTTGTATTTTTTGTTTCAATTTTTTTCGGATTTCTCTGCCTTGCGCCCTGAACGGTGCAATGACCGCAATTTCTTTGGCTTCCATGCCCGCTTCCAAACTTTCGGCTATCAAATCGGCAATTAATTGGGCTTCCTCGACCGATCTCATTTCCGAATTTCGGTGTGGTAATTCGATAAAAATGACCGCTTCGGCAGGATCGAGGACGGCTCGGAATTTTTTTGGAACAAAGTTTTTCACGAAATGTTGTCGCGCTGTTTCAACCGAAGAATCACTTTGCAATTCATTTTTGTAAAAAAATTGGCTTGGAAAACAGTTAATGGCTTCGCAAAGGCGGTACGTTCGGTCGAGCATGGTGCCTTCAGCGTGTGTAAAAAGCGTTTTGAAAATCGATTTGCTTACCCAATTTTCAGAATGGTCGGTAGTAATAATCGGCGGCATTTGCTGGTGATCGCCAATGAAAATACTGCGTTCGGCGCGCGTCATTGCTATCAGAGCCACAGGAATCGTGAGTTGTCCCGCTTCGTCAAAAATTACCGTATCAAACTCGATAGGAAACTCATCAAAATCGTACAGACGTTTGCTATTGGCACTGTAGCAACTTGCCCCAATGATCAAACCTTCGGTCGAATCGCCTATTTTTTGGTTTGCGGTAAAATATTCGGCATTTTCGACTATTCCCTGCAAATCGTCCGCCCTGTAAAATTCGCCAATTTTCAGCACTTTCGAGTAGCCCGTTTTCGCAATTTTTAGCAAAGCATTATTAACGGCGCGGTGTGTAAGCGCCGTAATGAGTACATTTTTGCCCATTCGTGCCAAATGAACGGCAATTTGTGCCAAGACGTGCGTTTTTCCTGTGCCTGGTGGTCCCTGAATCAAATAATAATTTTTGGACATCATAGCTCGGCTAAAGGCTTCGGCTTGCTTGGGGTTAAACGACTGATTTTGAACTAATTGGCGGATTTTATTTTCAACAAAAGTATTAAAAATGGGCAAAGTTTCGCCTTGCAACATTCCCTCAAGGTTTTCGTACCAGTCCGAATTACTTTTGATTTTGTCCAAATGTTGATTGACCATATTGCCCAAGTCCGAAATATCTCTATCCAAAATCCAACCTGAACTTGGCAGAACACTATCTAATCGTTTTTCTACAAAAGCCGCTTTTACGATCAGTTCCGTTTCGAGGTCTTTAAATATTTCGACAAAAAATACCGTCTGCCGATTCGAAGGATCGCCCTGATGCAAACGCAAGGTATCCCCTACCCTAAATTTAGAGAAATTATCCTTGATTTTCAGCACTTTAGCCAATTTGCTTCGGTTTCCTTCCATAATCATGCGGCGTTCGGGCAGGACTTCGATTCCCGCAATCGCTTCGCCCTTAGCAAGGCGTTCGGGCAGAGGTTTTGCCCACATCTGCTCGATGCTATAATTTTGTGCGTCTTGTTCTCGCCGCACAAAGGCTT
>JAAFHK010000325.1 GCA_013297565.1 Cytophagales bacterium | reverse complement strand
TGATAGGGATAAACAAAAAAGCCGATAAAGTACAAATGTTAGCAACGATAAAACCATCTTATATAATCCTTAAACCCACGCTTTTAGGTGGTTTGGAGGCGAGTCAGGCTTGGATCGAAATAGCGGAAAAGTACAAAATTGATTGGTGGCTTACTTCGGCTTTGGAATCCAATATTGGCTTAAATGCCATCAGCCAATTTGCGGCAGAATTTGACAATCCGCTTCCACAAGGTTTGGGGACAGGGCAACTCTATCATAATAATATCGAATCACCCTTGAAAGTCCAAAAAGGCACTTTGGTTTATCAAAAAGAAGGATTTTGGGGAAAAATTTTGTAACTATCGGCAAGGTCTAAAGACCATTGCCGAAGTTTTTTTAAGACGTTTATTTTATTGAAACAAACTCAAAGATTCGGCAATACAAACAGGTTCGGCTTTGCCCTCGATCTCAAAAGTCAATTTTGAACTGATTCGCACTCCTCGCGAACTTGCCGAATAACTCAAAAGTTCCAAACGCATTCTTAAACGGCTCTCGACAGGCACGAACGCCGTAAAACGGACTTTGTTCATGCCATAATTAATCATCGAACGCACATTTTGGACGGTAAGAATTTGGTTTGTAAAAAAAGTGGCTAAGGAAAGCGTCAAAAAACCGTGTGCAATAGTGCCGCCCAGAGGCGATTTTACGGCTTTTTGCGGTTCGGTGTGTATCCACTGAAAATCCTCCGTAGCGGCGGCAAAACGGTCTATGCGTTCCTGACTAATCACTAACCACTGGGAAACTCCTATTTCTTTGCCTACCCATTGTTCTAAATCTTGAGGGCTTGGAATAATTATCATATTACTATTTTTTATTTGATAAATACTATTTCTTTGAAACTAAAATACCGTATTTTTTGATTTATTTGCAAAGCCAAATTACCCGTTTGGTCAATCCCCAGAATTTGTCCGCTGATTTCCTGATTGCCTATTCGAAAAAAATGGGTTTCTTGATACCAATATAGATTTTGTAAATATTCGGCTCGTAAGGTAGCGTTTTGTTGGCGAATCTGCAAAATTCTTTTTTCTAAATTCTCTCCTAATTTTTCTAACAAATTTTCCAAATTATATGCTGTATTCGTTAGCGTAGTTAAAGAAACAGCTTTTGGGTTTTCGAAACTTAATTGATTGATATTCAAGCCAATACCTATGATACTATGTCGAATTTTTTGCTCTGAAATAGTATTTTCGATCAGTACTCCGCCCAGTTTACGATCTTCGAAATAAATATCATTCGACCATTTTATTTTGACTTTGTTTTTTTCCAAAAAAAGGATTAAAAAATCATAAATAGCCAAGCAAACTGCCATATTCAACCTGAAATGATCGCTTGCCAAAAGCGAATCAGGTTGGAAAATGACGGAAAAAGTAAGGTTTTTACCTGATTCGGCTTCCCATATATTGCCACGTTGCCCTCGTCCTTGAGTTTGGGATTCGGTTATGATCAAAGTACCATTTTCGTGCGGATTTTGGCTCAAAACTTCGGCGGCAAAATCATTGGTCGAGGCGCAAGAAGCCAAACGGAGGATTTTTTTGCCAATAAAAAGGGTGTTTGAGAACATAGTTTTTTTCCAAACCCACAAGGCTTTTAAAACCTTGTGGGTTTTTAAATTTTATTTCACCATCGTATAATCGCCAATGCTCAAATCCGAAGGTTTGCCGTAATATTTGACGTGATTACCAATCATCGAGTCCTGCATATTGGCATTCTCGATGTGCGTATGTTGCTGAATAATTGAGTTTTTGACCGTAGAATGTTCGATTTTTGTGTAGTTTCCTATCGAAACATAAGGACCAATAACGGAATTATACAACTCGACTCCTTCAGCCACAAAAACAGGCGGAATAATCACCGTATTGACTATTTTCGCCGAATCCGCTATCAATTTTGTATCCTTAATATATTCCAAATAGCGCTGGTTAGTAAAAACCGTTGCATCCTTGTTGCCGCAGTCGAGCCATTCATCTATCTTACTGATTCTGAACGTACTACCTTTTCGGCGCATATTTTCCAAAGCCGTAGTGAGCTGGTATTCATTGCTATTTCTGATATTATTTTCGACCAAAAACTGCAATTCTTTTTTCAAAATTTCGGCTTCACGCACATAATAAATGCCAATAATTGCCAAATCGGAAATAAAATCTTTGGGTTTTTCGACAAAATCCGTAACCCTTTCTTGCGAATCTATTTTGACAACCCCAAAAGCCGAAGGATCAGGTACGGACTGCACCCAAATAGTGGCATCTTGGGCAATATCAAGCGTAAAATTTGCTTTAAAAAGCGTATCTGCAAAAGCCACTACGACCTTGCCGTTTAGCGAAGGTTCGGCACAAAGTACGGCGTGTGCCGTCCCAAGCGGTTCGTCCTGATAATAAATACTTGCTTTTGCTCCCAAATTTTCGGCGATTTGGTGCAAGGCTTTCTCGACTTCCTCACCAAAATCACCAATTACGTAGGCTATTTCCTCTATTTTTTCGGGACAAACCTTAGCAATATCTTCCAACAGACGTTGCACAATGGGTTTTCCCGCAATCGGAGTCATGGGCTTGGGCGTAGTTAAGGTATGCGGACGCATTCGCGTACCTTTTCCCGCCATAGGAACGACTATTTTCATGTTTGTTTTGGTGATTTTTCAAGATTCTGTATTTTTTTCCCGCGCAAAGGGTTTTAAAATAAGCCGTGTGGCGCGGTCGTAAGTAAAATAATTCCAAATCCAACTTAGTAAAATCATAATTCGGTTTCGGAAACCTACAATCGACATCAAATGCACAAAAAGCCACACAAACCACGCAAAAAAGCCTTGAAACTTGATGAAAGGCAGATCGACAACGGCACGATTGCGTCCAACAGTTGCCATGCTTCCTTTATCGTGATATTTGAAGCCTTTAAATTCTTTTTTGCGTTTTAGGATCAAATTTCGGAGGTTTTTGGCTAATAAATGCCCTTGTTGCATAGCAACAGGAGCTACTTGCGGGTGTCCGTTGGGCGTTTCGTCGCTAATCATAGCGGCAATATCACCGAGCGCAAAAATATTTTCGTACCCTACTACTTTGTTCGACTCGTCAACTTTGATTCGATTTCCTCGAACAATGCAATCTTTGGAAAGTCCGTCAATTAGGCTACCCGTTACGCCTGCCGCCCACACTACGGTTCGGGAAAGGATTTTTTTACCATTGCTTAGGGTAACTTCCCGCCCGTCATAGTCTTTGACTGTAGTATTGAGCCAAACATTTACCCCGAAATCTTTCAAATAATCGTAGGCTTTTGCGCCCGCTTGTTCGGACATACCATTGAGCAAACGTCCTGTACCCTCGATCAAGTGAATATCCATCTGACGAAAATCCAATTCGGGGTGATCGTTTGGCAATACGTGGAGCTTGAGTTCGCCCAAAGCACCCGCCACTTCTACGCCCGTAGGACCGCCACCCACTACCACAAAATCGATCAAACTTTGCTGTTCGTCCCGATCTTTGACCAAAAGGGCTTTCTCGATATTTTGTAAAATATGTGTTCGCAAATCGAGCGCCTGTGGGAGTTGTTTCATAGGAAAAACCAATTGGGCAAGTTTGTCATTGCCAAAATAATTGGTTTTTGTGCCGCAGGCAATCACCAAAAAGTCATAACTCAAGTCGCCAATGGACGTTTCAATGGTGTTTTTTTCAGGATTGATGTTTTTGACCCTCCCCAAACGGAAAAAGAAGCCCTTTTTTCCTTCAAATATTTTTCGCAAAGGACCCGCAATAGCCGAAGGATCAAGCCCTGCGGTGGCTACTTGGTAGAGAAGCGGCTGAAAAGTATGGTAGTTGTAACGGTCGAACATTACCACCTGTATGTCCTTATGAATCAGGTTTTTAGCTAATTCGATCCCGCCAAACCCGCCACCTATAATTACCACCCTTGGGCGGTTGAGTTCGGGAATGGAAATGGAACTTTCGCCATGTATCAACAAATCATCAGGTTCATTATTCATTGTCGTAAGAATTTCAGTTTGAATTAAACCAAAAACAGTACAAATTTTGTGCAAACATAAAGAAAAATATGAAGTATTAAAATTTTACAAACTCAAAAACTTATCAATAATTTGATGAAAAATGCCAATAATACTCCTTGTTTTTTTTGATAAAAAATTAAACATATCTCACGGCAAAGTTTATATACGAAGTTAATGCCACCACTGTTTTTTTTCGACCAATTTTTGGGCAGTTCGTTCTGTTTTATAAAACAAAGCTAAAGAGGCGATTTCGTAGCGATTATAGTAAAACAAGCGAAAGGGATATTTACCTCGCCGCAAAGCCATCTGACCAACTCCCACCCGCCGCTGATCTTTGCCACTATTATCAATCACTAAGTCATTGTCTATGAACATTTTAGCTCCGTCATCACTGATCAGCGTAAAGGTATGAACTCCCTCTTCCAAAATTTCCAAATAACCCTCAAAAAAAATCCCAAATTGATCTTCACGCTGTTTTATTTTTTCATGAATATTCAGCCCAAAAGCCGTATCACGTTTTAGGGGTGTAAGTTTCTCAAAATCAGGCATTTGATCGAATCTCCCTTCGTAATATTGGTAGATCAGACCTGCTTTCCATCGATCTTTTTTGTACGGTTGGTGATATTTGGTTTTTTCAAAAAAAGCCTTGCCTGTTTGGCTTTGCAAACCCGAACGGCTAAATATTTTTGTCCGAATTTCGATATTGTTTCGAGTAAAAATAGGCTGTTCGTAAAGCGTAGCTTTTTCCGTAGGTTCAGTGCCGTTGGTCGTAAAACGGATTTGGGCATTGGGTAGGGGACTTTCCAAAATGATTTTTTGCCAATCCAAAAAGCTCCCTCCGTTGGGAATAATTTTTGGAAAAAAAGCGTGCTGTTTTTGCATTTCTTCGGGATCGTCTATGTCCATCGATTTCGTAATATTTTCCCAGCGGAAATTCGGGTCAAAAGGATCGAGTACATATTTCGGATCAAAAATCCGATTGTCGGCAGGAACTGCCGAATAAGGCGTATAATCGGGCTTTTC
>JAAFHK010000324.1 GCA_013297565.1 Cytophagales bacterium | reverse complement strand
TTTTGATGTTGGGGGCATAGTTCCCATGCATTCCTAAATAACCTGCATAAAGCGGGTGCTGTGTAGAAAGTGCCGAAAGTCCCAGAAGTGTACTGGCAACGGGAATTCCTGTTTTTTCGACCAAACGTTTTACTTCTTCTTGGGCTTTCGCCAAAATTACGCCTTGCCCAATGAGCATTAAAGGCTTTTTGGCTTTGTTGATCAGATCGGCGGCTTGTTCGATTCGAACAGGATCGACAGCCCGTTTGGGTTGGTAGCTGCGAACTTTGAGGCATTTGCGGTATTCGAAATCAAATTTTTCGACTTGAGCATTTTTGGTAATATCAATCAAAACAGGACCAGGGCGACCACTTTGAGCAATATAAAAGGCTTTAGCAATCGTTTCGGGAATTTCGGCGGCAGAAGTTATTTGGAAATTCCATTTGGTAACAGGCATGGAAATCCCAATTACGTCAGTTTCTTGAAAAGCGTCAGTACCCAGTAAAGCGCGGCTTACTTGCCCTGTAATACACACTATAGGAGTAGAGTCTATCATGGCATCGGCAATGCCTGTGATGAGGTTCGTAGCCCCAGGACCCGAAGTAGCAAAACATACTCCTGCACGTCTGCGAAGGCGTGCGTAACCTTGTGCGGCGTGAGTTGCACCCTGTTCGTGGCGAACCAAGTAATGTTTTAGTTGATCTTGATAATCGTAAAGGGCATCATAAATGGGCATAATTGCTCCGCCAGGATAACCAAAAATGGTATCGACTCCTTCGGCGAGCAGGGACAAAATAACAGCTTCAGAACCTGTAATATTCTTTTTTGCAAAAACCTGTTTGTTTTCGTCAGTTTGGGCTATAGTTTCGGCTAATTCGATGGTCATAAAATCGAGATGTTTTGGGAAATAAATAGAAAAGCGTAGAAGTACAGGATTTTTGGCAAAGGTTGTATATCTTTAGGCTAATTTTTACGGTTTAGGACTTCGACTGCGGTTTTGTCTTCGAAAACCACTTCGGCAATGTGATGAATACGCCAACGGAACAAATCGAAATGGTCTTCGAAACGTTCGTCAAATTCACTAACAAAACGTTTGAGATCGGTAGGTTTTCGCAGAACAGTACGGCATTCTACCACATGATCCTCAAAATTAAGGACAAAATATCCTGAAACAGATTTTTCATTCAGACGATTGGCAAGTTCGGCTACTTCCTCTTGGCGGTCGAGAGGCACATCAAAAGGGGTAAAAGATCGGAGCAAAACTTGGTCTTCCTCTTGGTTTTGTAAGGCGGATTCCCATGAGAAATGATCCGTACCTACAGTAAATTTGATCAAATCTTCGTCAGGTGTTTTTTCGTAATTTATTTCTTTTTGGCTCAAATAAGCCAATACATGGTCGAACAAAATTGGGTAGGTTTTGATTTTCATTTTTTTTCGCCAAAAATGGCTAATCCATTCTTTTTGAAAAAAACCAATAATCAGCATGACGGCAAAAGCCATGAGAGCAAGTGTGATGATGGAGGCAAGGGTATGGTGGATAAAAACAAATAAACTACCAATTACCACAAAAATTAAAGTGGACATGACAAACACAAAAACCAAATGCCCAAATAAAGGGTGTTCCAAAATGCGGTGTAACCAAGTTCTTTCTTCTTTGTCTAATTCCCAGTCAGGGCGTTCATCTCTTTCGTCCATATTTTTCCTATGTTAATCTAAAAAATTTAGTGCAAATATATACATATTTTTGGCATAAAAAACTCAAAAATTCATTTTGTTTTCGTAAATTTTATTTGAAAGGTTTGAAATAATTTTGAAATAAATAAGACATAAAAAGTATTTTAAATACGGTTGAAATTTTTTTATTCGTTTTTCTGTAAAAATGTAGGAAATATTGATACGTAGAATTAGATATTATTGGTATGTTTGCAAGGCGTAAAAAGAATGTAGAAAAAATGCAGTTAAACATCAAAGAATCGGGCGAATTTAAGTACATAGACGAGGGCAAAGGCGAAGTGCTACTGTTGTTACATGGGCTTTTTGGTGCTTTGAGCAACTGGGAAAGTGTGGTCGAGGAGTTTCAAAAAAACTATCGTGTGGTGATTCCCATGATGCCCATTTACGAAAGCGGCTTGGATCAAGCAAATCTGGACGGTCTGCTCAATTTCGTTTCCCGTTTCACCACACACCATTCCTTAAAAGACTTGACTCTGGTCGGTAATTCACTTGGCGGTCACGTAGCCCTGATGTATGCCCTTCGAAACCCACAAAATCTTAAAAAAATGGTGCTTACGGGTAGTTCGGGTTTGTTCGAAAATGCCATGGGAGGCTCATACCCCAAACGCGGCAATTACGAATTTGTCAAGGAAAAAGTGGCTTATACTTTTTATGATCCCAAAGTAGCCACCGAAACACTGGTCAATGAGGTTTTCGAAACTACCAAAAGCCTCAATAAATGTATGCGCATGATTTCTTTCGCCAAATCTGCCCAGCGCAACAATTTGGGCAAAGAATTACACAAAATCCAAACGCCTACTTTGCTCATTTGGGGCTTGAATGACACCATCACGCCGCCATTGGTTGCTCACGAATTTGAACATTATTTGCCTTCGGCAAACCTCAAATTCATCGATAAATGCGGACACGCACCTATGATGGAACACCCAAAAGTTTTTAATCAATATTTATACGAATTTTTGGCAAAATAAAATGCAAATTATTCCCGCTATCGACATAATAGATGGCAAATGTGTCCGCCTCAAGCAAGGGGATTATGCCCAAAAAACGGTTTATGAAGCCCAGCCTTTGGAAGCGGCAAAGCGTTTTGAAGCCGCAGGTTTGCGCCGTTTGCACTTGGTCGATCTCGATGGAGCAAAACAGCGAAAAATCGTAAATTATAAAGTTTTAGAAAAAATTGCTTCGCAAACCAAACTCCATATCGACTTTGGAGGTGGCGTACAATCCGAAGCCGATGTTCGATTGGCTTTTGAGTGCGGAGCAAAGCAAATTACAGGCGGCAGTATAGCAGTCAGGAATCCTGAAATTTTTGAAACTTGGATCGAAATTTTTGGGGCAGAACGAATCATTTTGGGAGCTGACGTGCGGGACGAAAAAATTGCGATTGGGGCTTGGGAAGAAACCAGCCAGCAAGATTTGTGGAGTTTTTTGGATCATTACGTTCAAAAAGGAATCCGCTATGTAGTTTGTACGGACGTAAGCAAAGATGGACTTTTGCAAGGCACTTCGGTCGATTTATACGTCAAAATTCGCCAAAAATTTCCCGATCTGGCTTTAATAGCAAGTGGAGGAGTGAGTGATTTGGCGGATTTGGAAACTTTAAAAGAAATGAATATTTGGGGAGCTATAGTTGGCAAGGCACTTTACGAAGGGCGAATCAGTCTTGAAAGTTTGCTTAGTTTTGTGTAAAAAACTTGGTAGATGTCTTTTCGTAACCACTCTAATAGAGTGGTTTTCTTTTTGGGTAAGTACCAATGTTTAATTAAACGAGGGTATTTTTATTTCGAAAGCTACCCCTACTGGGAAGGGAAAATTGGCGAAAAGCCCGCCCAATAGGGGCGGGTTTGGGTGGGCTGGCTGTTAAAAATAAACCTTGTTAATTTTCATTTGGTCTTACTACATAACAACCGTTTTTTGTAACATAGGCTTCAGCCTGTGGGCTGTTAGGCACAGACTAAAGTCTATGCTACAGAACAGCCATTTTTTGTTTGTATTTTCCTGAAAATCAGGCTGTTGAATCGTGAAAAACTTGATTCAAAACATTATTTTCCAATACAGAACTTCGAAAAAATATTGCCCAGCAAATCTTCGGTCGAAATTTCGCCTGTGATCGTACCGAGTTCGTAGAGGGCGTGCCGTATGTCCATGGCCACAAAATCGCCTGTTACACCACTATCAAGTCCCGATATCACCGCCTCAAGCGATTCTTGGGTTCGCAAAAGGCTTTCGTAGTGCCGCATATTCGTAACGACCGTATCTCCTGCCTTGAGCTGATCGGTGCGGAACAAGGTCATGATTTTGTCTTTTAATAGTTCAATATTTTCCTTGTTTAGTGCCGAAATAAACACGATTTCAGGTCTATTTTGCAAAAAATTCAAAGTTTCAGGTTTTGCGGAATCTATTTTATTGCCCACTATCAGGTGCGGAATCCCTAAAGCCTGTATTTCTGCGTATTCGGTTTCGTAGTCCGCAAGGCTGGTAATCGTCTGTAAATCAATTAGATACAAAATGAGGCTTGCTTCTTGCATTTTTTTTCGGGCGCGAGCTACACCAATAGCCTCAATTTTATCTTCGGTCTGTCGCAAACCCGCCGTATCCACGAACCTAAAAGCAATGCCTTCTATCGTGAGTTCGTCCTCTATAAAATCCCGCGTTGTTCCCGCTATTTCCGACACAATCGCCTTTTCTTCGTTCAGAAGGGCATTTAATAGCGTAGATTTTCCCGCATTCGGCTTGCCCGCAATGACCGTAGGGATTCCATTTTTGATCACATTGCCCCAAGAGAACGAGTCGATCAGTTGCCGAATAGTCCTCAAAATTTCATAAACCAAATCTTTCAGTTCGTTGCGGTCGGCAAACTCGACATCTTCCTCGCCAAAATCCAATTCGAGTTCGATCATGGAGGCAAAATGGATCAGCCTTTGGCGTAAGTCTTTGAGAATCAGAGAGAACCCGCCGCGCATTTGTTTCATAGCGCTTTGGTGTGCGGCTTCGGATTCCGAATTGATCAAATCGGCTACGGCTTCGGCTTGCGCCAAATCGAAACGACCGTTGAGGAATGCCCGCTTCGTAAATTCGCCCGCTTGAGCCGTTCGAACGCCTTTTTTTATAAATAATTGAATAATTTTTTGGACAATAAAAGGCGAACCATGACAGGAAATCTCGATTACGTCTTCTTTGGTAAAAGAATTTGGGGCGCGAAAAAGCGTAACAACTACCTCATCGATTATCGTTTCGCCGTCCCTGATCGTTCCGAAATGTACGGTGTGCGAAGGCTGTTCGAGCAGGTTTTTGCCCCGAAAAACGGATTGGGTTTGGGAGATCGCCTCCGACCCCGAAAGC
>JAAFHK010000323.1 GCA_013297565.1 Cytophagales bacterium | reverse complement strand
TGCAAGTTATTATGCCTTTTGGGTGTTTTTATAAGCTACGGTTTTGAGGCACACACTCATGTAGGCATCAAATCAATTTTTAATCAACATTTTGTCAAAACGGCTTTGGTTTCGATGGAAATGGGCAAATTGCATAGTAATCTGTTTAACAAACGACAAGAAGGTGATTATCAGGACTTTCAAATTTTTACCGAAGAAACTATCCGCCCTTTGATGTTGCCGACTCGCCAACTTATTGAACATTTGCAAACGTTGGTAAAATAATGCCGAAATAATAAATCTATAAAAAATATTTGCAAAATTTGATCTTGGCAAATACTTCGTAGTTCAAGAAAGTACAAGCCAAAATTGATGTTCTCTACACCGAAAAAGTGTTTTTGTACGCACAGGAAAAAGTGGAAATTGAGTAGGTTTGCAGAAAAATATTTTAAAAAAACCTTATCTTTGCCTAAATTTCAAATCTTTATTTCGTTAGCCAAAAACTGAACTTCCCGATCCCGACAAAAGGGCTAAAGCATTGCATGGCTTGATCGACAATCCTATTGCGAGTGATTATACTACGATTGCCGTATTGAATACTGAAGAAGGTTTGGCTTTGGTGGGTTCGAGTGCTTTGAGTTTGGACAAAAGGGTGCGTGAAAATCTTGTTTCGACTGAAAAAGAAGCAAAAGGCACAAAGGGGCAACACGCCGAAGAAAAAGTGATTCAATTAGCAAAAGAAGAAAAACTTAGCCCTACGGAAATAGGGGCAAGCCGTCCGATTTGTTTGGATTGTGAAGAACTTCTTGAAGAAAATAATATCCTTACCAAAACAAAATTTAGCGGAAAAAAATCCAAAAAACGCCAATGATTACCACCAAACAAATAGAAGATATTTTTGAAAAAGAAGTTGCCAAATTGCCCCTTTTTCATCAAATAGCATTTGCCTATCGGATTTCGGAAAGGTTATTTCCTAACTATGTCCAATTTGTTGAAAATGAACACTTTGGCAATGTCGAAACCTTACAAAAAGGCTTAAATCTTTTGAAAGAGATCGCTTTAACGGAAACAATAAACGAAGAAACAGAGGAAAAAATCAAAAATTTACTGCCTGAAATTTATGCTTCTTGCCCTGATACCGAAGACTACGGAAATTTGGAAGCTACGCTTTCGCTTGATTCTTGTGGGGCGGTTTATGAGGCTTTAGTAGGTATTTTGGAACGAGATAGTGCCAAAATTAGTTCTGTAGCCTTTTTTCCTTTCAACTCGGCGGAAATGATTATTTATTCTCAAGAACTCGATAGTTTTGACTTGGTGCGGATCGAAAAAGAATTTCAAGAAGAATTATTGGCTTTGGCGAAAAGGGCGGAAAAGGCGAGGGAAATAATTGATTGATAATTTTATTTTTTAAAACATATGAAACAGTTATTAGATAGTTTTCTACCTTACATAAGTGCAGGAGGTGTATTGACATCTTTAGGTATTTTACTCTATAATTTATTTGTAACAAAGGGCTTAGGCAAGTATTTTGAAGAAAAAGGAAAAAATATTGCTACAAAGGAAGATATTGGTGAAATCACTAAGATTGTGGAAAGTATTAAAGGTGAATTATCTAAAGAACTTGAAAACCATAAAGCTGTATTATCTCTCAAAAATCAAAATCGGTTTAGCCTTCAATCTGCTCAAAGAGAGGCTTTGATTGATTACAATAAAAAGGTAGCGGCTTATATGTATGCTGTTTTACACGTAGGTATGTGGAAATTTACTACTGAAAATTATCATGAAATTGATAATGAAATAAAAGATTCTTATGAAAGAAAATATCAAGCCGAATTATCTGAAGCTCATTTAAAATTATTTGCAGAAGATGTTGGTTTGTCTGAAACGATTAATTTACTATCTAAAGAAATTTCCAAACTTTTTTGGTTCAATCACTCCCATTTTCAACAGTTAAAACATGAATTTTTGTTGTATGAAATACAATTAAAAAGAACAGAAATTGATGTTTCTGCTGTAATTGAAAGTCTTTACGAAAATCGTGAAAAAATAAGAGAAGAACTTTACCAAAAACAGCAAGAGCAAACGCCAATTATTTTACAAAACTATTTTAACTTGTCAAATTTAATCAAACTGAATTTGAAAGAAAGTTTTTAAATTTCCCCCACCCCAACGAATCCCCCCCGATTCGTTAGGTTCTTTTTTTGCGAAAAAATAGTATGTTTGCAGAGTATTTTTTACAAAAAAGTTTTCGTATATTTGCCTTCTATCAAAATTTATTGGAAAATATGGAAACCAAGAAACCTATTAAACTAAAATCGGATATCGATGATGTACTGGACGCTTTCGTACTCAAGCGCAACACCACTTGCCAATTATTGGACACTTGGCTCGATTATCAAACCGAAATTAGCCCTAAGCACCAAGAAACTTTGGAAGAAAAACGCCTTACCCTCATTGAAGAAGGTGATGGTTGGAATGAGGAAGAACTAAAAATGCGTTTCTTGGCGTTTTTGTTTGATATTGCCCAAATAGATGAACCCGATAAAATCAAACTTTTCTACGAACGTCCGCTTTCTGCGGTAATTGATAATTATGAATTAAGTGTAGTATGTGATGCCATGGTTGCTACGCCAAAAGGCATTGGGAAACCCAAAAAACCGTATTTTTTCTTACAAGAGTTTAAAAAACAAAAAAATGCACCCGATGCCGAAGGACAAATGTTGATGGCAATGTTGGTAGCGCAATATGAAAATAAAACTGATCAGCCTGTATATGGTTGTTGGTTGCAAGGAAAAAATTGGATTTTTACGACTTTGCACGAAAAAAATTACTGCATAAGCAAACAATTTGATGCTTCTGAAAAAAATCATTTGTATCAAATTATTTATGCCTTACGTCATCTTAAAATCCTGATTTTGAAGCAGATAGAACAAAGCGAAACTAAGATCAAATAAAAAACAACCCAATAAAAACCCCAAATCTTTTCAATATGGAACAAGTGTTAGAGGCTACAGTAGCCAAAATTAGCTCAAATGGTACGGCAAAAGCCAAACGCAATATCCGCAAAGTAGCGGTATTGGGTTCGGGTGTGATGGGTTCGCGTATTGCGTGCCATTTTGCCCAAATAGGCTGCGAAGTCGTCCTGCTCGACATCGTGCCTTTCGACATCAAAGAGGAAGACAAGGCGAAACCTGCGGCTCGCAACAAGATTGTGAATGATGCCCTTGCCGCCGCCCTCAAATCCAAACCTTCGCCGCTTTATGACACCAAATTTGCCGCACGCATCAAAACAGGCAATTTTGACGATAATTTGGCGTGGATTGCCGATTGCGATTGGGTGATCGAGGTCGTAGTCGAACGCCTCGACATCAAAAAACAACTGTTCGAAAAGGTCGAAAAATTCCGCAAAAAAGGAACATTGATGACCTCGAACACTTCAGGTATCCCGATGCACCTGCTGATCGATGGACGGTCGGAGGATTTTCAACGCAATTTTTGCGGAACACACTTTTTTAATCCGCCTCGCTATTTGCGTTTGTTGGAAATTATCCCTTCGCCAAAAACCGATCCCGAAGTAACCGAATTTTTGATGCACTACGGCGACCGTTTCTTGGGAAAAGAAACCGTACTTTGCAAAGATACGCCTGCTTTTATTGCGAACCGAATTGGCGTTTATTCGCTAATTTCTACGATTCACCTCGCCGAAAAAATGGGTTTGACCGTAGATGAAGTCGATGCCCTAACAGGTACGTTGATCGGTCGGGCAAAATCCGCTACCTTCCGCACGTCTGATGTGGTGGGTTTGGATACGACTGTGAATGTGTCGAATAACCTTTTCAACGCCCTCACCAATGACGAAAGCCGAGAAACGTTCAAATTGCCAAAATCTGTTCAGGGTTTGATGGAACGCAAATGGTTTGGGGACAAAACAGGGCAAGGTTTTTTCAAAAAGAGCAAAGACGAAAAAGGCAAAACCAAAATTTTGTCCTTAGACCTCAATACTTTCGAATATCGGGATAGCCAAAAATCAAAATTCCCTTCGATGGAAGCCGCCAAAGAAGTGGAAAATTTGAAAGAAAAAATCAAAATTTTGGTCAATGCCAAAGACAAAGCGGGCGAATTTTACAGAGCCTCTTTTTACGATAATTTTACTTATATCACCTATCGCCTTCCCGAAGTTGCGGACGAATTGTATAAAATCGATCAGGCAATTTGTGCAGGTTTTGGTTGGGAAATGGGACCCTTCGCCACTTGGGACGTATTGGGCGTAAAAGAAACCCTCGAAAAAATGCAAGCGGCGGGACACAAACCTGCGGCTTGGGTTTCGGAAATGCTAAAAGGCGGATTTTCAACCTTTTACAAAGTCGAAAATGGCACACCACACTATTACGATATTCCCTCGAAATCCTACAAACCGATCAGCAAATACGGCGATTTGATTATTTTGGACAACATTCGCCCAACCAAAAAAGTATGGGGCAATGCGGGTTCAAGTCTGATCGATTTGGGTGATGGCATTTTGGGCTTAGAGTTCCACTCAAAAATGAACTCGATAGGTCAAGAGGTCATTCAAGGCATCAATACGGCTATCGAAAGGGCGGAAAAAGATTTTCGCGGTTTGGTTATCGGCAATGACTCGCCTAATTTTTCGGCGGGGGCAAATTTGGCAATGCTCTTTATGTACGCTTCGGATCAGGAATTTGATGAGGTCAATTTGATGATTGCCCAATTCCAAAAAACCATGATGCGGGCGCGTTATTCGAGTATTCCTGTGGTTACAGCCCCTTCGGGTTTGGCGCTTGGCGGCGGTTGCGAATTGAACCTACACGCCGATCATATTCAGGCACATACGGAATTGTACATGGGTTTGGTCGAGTTGGGCGTGGGCGTAATTCCTGCGGGTGGCGGCACGAAAGAAATGGTTTTGAGGGCATCGGATTCCTACGCAAAGGGCGATCCCGAATTTAACCGTTTGCAAGAAGTATTTATGAATATTGCCCAAGCCAAAGTGTCGATGTCGGCACACGAGGCATTAAATATGGGTTATTTGCGAAAACAAGACGCATTTACGACCAACCGAAGCCGCGTAATTGCTGATGCG
>JAAFHK010000326.1 GCA_013297565.1 Cytophagales bacterium | reverse complement strand
GTATTTTGTCGAAGTACGGTTAAAAAACAACACACCTCGCAAATTTTGATTGTCCGAAAGCCAATGTTCGGGTTTTGGGTTCAGAAAAGGTAAAAAACGAACTGCCACATCGGGATCGGTCATACGCCTGAAAATAGTCCATGCAAAAAGTCCGTTCCATTTTGCCAAAAAGCTCAAAAAGTTCTTTTTTTGCGCCCAAAGACTTGGGGCTTGGGCATTTAGACGATAGGAAAATTGGTTGGTAAAGGCAGGCAGATACTGGTCGGTTGGGACAAAAAACTTGATATAAATTTTTTCGTCAGGGTTCAAAGCCTCATAAAATTCATTAATTTCTTGGATTCCGTTGCGGTTGTCGTCCCGCCATGTGTGCGTTCCTTGCCCCGCATCAACCCTTAAAAAACGGTACTCTCTCCGCAATTCCCGCCCGTTGGCATTCGAAAAAGTAAGTTCCGAACGAACGGCACTTTTCCAAAGTTTTACGTTCCAATCCAAACGGTTCATGAGGTTTTCCTCTTGCATGGGTTTCGTGCCTACTAAAGTTTCGAAGCGGCGATAGGTTACTAACCAGTTGAAATACAGGGACTTAGTAGTTCTTTGTAAAAGAATATTAAAGGTATTACTTCGGTTCGAAACCTGCATTTTTCCGTTCGAAGGCGTTTGATCGGTTCGGAAAAGATAATCCGCCATGAGTTTCCATTTAGCCGAGTCGGTCGTCTGGACGTAGAAACGGTGCTGATCAAAAAACATGGCTGTGCCTATGACCGAATCGGTTTTGGCAAATCGGATCGTGTTGCGGTCTTGTTCGAATTGGTAGCCTGTTTTGTGCGTTTTATTTTGGTAAAAAACATGGACATTCAGCCGTTTCCAATCCGAAAGCGTATTTGGTTTTTCGTTTTGTAACCAAAAAAAAGAACTTTCAAATTGCATTTTTTTCAATTTTTTCAAAAAAACGACATTTTGTTGAAATCCCTTGACTTCATTTTCGCGCTGTCGCAAGGTCAAACGATAGGAAAAACTGCTCGGATTTGGGAGAGCATTGGTAGCTTTAGGATTTAGGTTAAAAGCAACATTGAGAATTTGATCTTGTGCCAATTTTTCGGTATTTGCCGACCAGTCCCTGTCAAACTCGATATAACGAAACCTGTCAATCGGTCTAAAAGATTGATTATCAAACTCATAGTCGATCTGTGCCTGCCAACGATAAGCTGAAAAAAATGCCAAATTTTCGCCCGAACTTTTATACCCTACCCGAAAGGCATAGCCCCGATTATCCGAATCTTGCAAGGGCGAAAGCAAGTTTTGATCGTGATTGGAAAAAGCCGTTTCGAGGAAAACTTCTTGATTATCAGCCACTTGATACCGAAAACCTGCTGTGAGCATTTGTTTCTGATTGGGCAAAGGCAAAACCCGAACGGGTGCAAAATTGCCCTGTGGCACGCCATCTATAGGCGCAAGCCATTCGAAAACTCTGCCATTGTTTGCAGAATTTGCAAGGCGATAGTTTCCTCGCCCCTCCCCTACTTCCGTAAAACTCACATTCCAAAGTTCGGCTTGGGGGCGCAAAGCCCGCACAAATATTTTAAAAATTTGATTGTTCGAAATGGTATCTTGTTGAAAATAAAGCACTTGCGAATCTGTCCATTCCTTGCTTGGGCTGGCACTTGTCCCCAAAGCCGAAAGCGTACTATCCCCTGCTTCGTACAAAACTCGCCTGTCTGCGGAAGTAAATTCGATCACAGGATTTTGCGGATTGTCGGCTTCTTGATAGAAATTTCCTGTGATTTTTAGTTTGCCTATTTTTTGTAAATGATTGATTGCCAATAAATTACGGCTAAAACTTTGCGTGGAGTACTCGAAATCTACCCGAACCCGCGTGAATTTTGTCATCAAAACTCGGTTCGTAAAAGTAATTTCGCTTGTGTTGTAATCTATCACGTAATCGTAATTAAAACCCCGCTGTTTCAAAGTTCCATCGACAAAAACCTTTTCCGAATTAGCCAAAATAATGATAAAACGTTCGCCATTTGCGCCCCGCAAACGGTACGCACCCTGTACGCCTTCCTGCACAGGCACAAGCATAGAAAAGAACTGCCCTTTGGCAACCGAAGCGGCGGCTTGGGTTCGAACTTTCGAACTGTCTGCTCCGTAAGTGCTTGATAATGAAACACCTAAAACGTTTTTGTAATAACGCAAGAAATGATTTTCGGGATTGCGGAGGACAATATCACCCGCCGAAAGTGTGCCGTAGCGGTGGCGTAATTGGAGAAAAATACGGTCAAATTGTTGCAATTCCTGCGTATTTCCTTCGGGTTGGAAAGGCACATTTTGATCGGTCAAAACTGCCGTAAGTTCGAGGTCTTCGGTCAGTTTGCCCTCGACCTGTAGGTTCAAAGCCGAATTAACAAAGACATCTTGGCGGTTGCCAAAGGAAATTCCCCTTGCGATAGTGCCATTTTTCTGAAAATTAGGGTCTGAAAAAAATTCATTTCTTTGTAAAACAGTGTTTGGAGTATAATTTTCTTCTACGTTTTCGCCCACTACAGCCGTATCCGACAAATACAGTTCTTTTCGATTCCGTATTTTTTCTAAATATTTGATAGGCAATACTTTGTACTGAATTAGGATCGAATCGGGAAGGGGAAAATTGGGAACTGTTTGAAAGTTTAGGCAATGATTTGAGCTTTGGTATTCGAAACGAATTTGGCTGTTTTTTGGAAAAAATTGCAAAATTTGCAAAGAAGCAGGATCGATCAGAAGCGTGTCAAGGGATTTGCAGGTGAAAACACCTGCAAAGGCGCTGCTATCGGCATTTGTAGTTAAATTATTGATTATCAAGGTTTTCGTTCTTGTGTTCGAAAAATTTTGGGCTTGCAAAGTTTGGCAAGCACAAAAAATGAGGAAAACAAAAAAAATTGTGATACGCATAATTTTTCATTGGTTTCCAAAAATAGGAAGTTTGAACCAGAATTTACAGAATGAACAGCCAAATTTAAACCTGAATTTTCACAATTAACAGCCAAATTTAAACCTGAATTTTTTTTGGCTGTCATTCTGTTGTTCATTCTATCATTCTGTAAATTCTGGTTCAGAAATTTACTCCCCTGTCATCACAAATGCTCCCCAAAAATACGGATTTTTATATTTTTCCCGAATTTGGGATTGGGCAAACAAAAATGATTCCCTCGCCTTGCCTGTTTTTCCAAAGGTTTCATAAAAAATGTGCATCAGTTCCTGCGTAATGGCATCATCTACTTTCCAAAGCGACATGACCACGTTTTTTGCCCCTGCGACCTTAAAAGCGCGCTGCAAACCATACACGCCTTCGCCGTATTTGATCTCGCCAAGCCCTGTTTCGCAAGCCGAAAGGACGACCAATTCCGTTCCGTCCAAATTCAAATTCATGACTTCGTAGGACGTCAAAATACCATCGTTGTTTTTGTCGTATTCTGACCCCACCCCTTGCCCCTCCCCAAGAGGGAGGGGATTTTGGACTTTTTCTTGGTCTGACGCTTGCGTCTGACCTGTTCTTACGTCAGACCTACGGTCAGACTTTGATAATAAAAGCCCCGAACGCCACAAAGGATTGGATTTTACGGCTTGTTTGGCATCTTTTGGGCGGGCATATTCTTCGGGGGTTTCTTCATGGCGTGCCTCGAAATACCCATGCGTAGCAATGTGCAGAACTTTTGGGCGAAAAAGGTCTTTGATCACTTTTTCATGGGCATCTTTGCCTTGTTTGATCTCCGTTTCCCAATCCTGTTTTTTCAAATTTTCGCCTATTTTTTCAATTTCTACTTTCGTAGCGGGCAATTTGGGAACGGAAATTTCAAATTCGGGATTGCCCAAAAGTACGGCATATTGGTTCGTGATTTCGTCTTGGGCTTCGAGCAAAAGGTCTTTCGTATTGGTAACTTGGTGCAGATTGATTTCGTCTGTCAAGTATTTTCGCGTAGTGGGATTGTACAGCGTATTCATACTGACCTGATGATACAGACCATCGGGCGAAAAATACACCTTGCTAATTTTTTCCTTTTTCAAAGCCTCTGCTATAGGCTTCCAAAGCAAATTATACGAATCCTTGTCTTCGATTTGGAATTTGATTTGGTTGCGGTATATGCGCAACTGCTTTTCCATTTCGTTTCCGTTTGGCATCAATACCATTTGCGGTTCTGTGCTGTTTTTGGTGATCAGCAAAGCGGCGTATTGGATTGTGTCGGTCAGGTAATGCAGGTCGTATTGCGGAAACCTCACAAGGTTTTGAAAACCTTGTGAGGTTTTTTGGGAATAACGAGTATCCGAAGAATCCACCACCGTTTTATACACCCCAAATTTC
The DNA here is from genome assembly GCA_013297565.1 of Cytophagales bacterium. Lineage (GTDB taxonomy): Bacteria > Bacteroidota > Bacteroidia > Cytophagales > Thermoflexibacteraceae > JAAFHK01. Next base: position 715 of record JAAFHK010000326.1, on the reverse strand, counting down.
TGAATCCGCACCATTTCGATTGCCGCTTCGCCTGCCTGCAATTTGGCTTGAATTTCCTGCCAAGTGCGTATTTTTTTGTCCGAAACCTTGTTAAAACGTTCCGAAAGTTTGCTTAATTGCTTTTCGAGTTCGTTTGCTTGGTTTTCCAAACTGTCCAAGACTTTCAAATCCGTTCCTTCTTTTTGGTACAAAGCCGTTAGCTGATTGCGCATGGTTTCCCATTCCAAAAACTTGCTTACCAAACGTTTATCGCCGCTATACATAATATTGTGCTTCCATTTGGCGGCGGCATTGAGCAAAAGGGCTTTGCTGAACAGTTGGAAATTGTACATTTCACTCATCAAATCCTTAGAAATAACATTTCTTGAAGAAATGTTATTTCTGTTTGCTTGCGGTTTTTGGGACACCGAAGCCACAAACGAACTAAAATCCTGCACGTAACGCCTGATTTTATTATCAAAAAAGGCTTCTCGTTCTCTTTCACTCAAAGTAGGGAAATTTTTAAGCGTGAGGTCGATGGCGTTTTTCTTGATTTCCAAAGCCAAAGGCATGGCTTTTTCGTAAGCCTTGGTCTGTCAATACAGACGAAGTAGATCGTGCTGATTATAGGTATAATCCAAACCGCCTTTTCCTTGTATTTTTTCCAATAATTCCGAGCCTTTTTGTAGGTTTTCTTCGGCTTGGGTGTAGTTTTTTCTAATCAGTGCCACAGTAC
>JAAFHK010000322.1 GCA_013297565.1 Cytophagales bacterium | reverse complement strand
CGATCTAAAGAGATTTTAATAAAGAGATTTTAAAAATTGGTTTTGAAAAAACCTTTAAATCATGAATAGTTTAGCATTTTATCAATTTATTACTCATCACTTTGGCGAAAACCAAAACCTTGATGAGTTAAATCAGCTTTTTCGAGAAAGCCTTTTGGCGTATGGTTCGGAAACGGAGAATAATTTGCGCTGTGCCGAAAATGTAATTTTAGACTTTGACGAAAATCAAACTATTGCGTTTTTTTTGCTTGAAAGCAAAACCAAAATATCAGCGTTTTATCAAATGTTGCTTGAAAATGAAACCTATGCCGAACCAATCCACGAAATAATTGAAATTTGGCGTAATTATTCGGAAAGTTTAATAAATCCTCAAAAATTGGAACAATTAAGTAATTGGACTTGGGCAATGGAGGAAGACGAAAAACCCCTTTTTTTACCAATTACTCAAAAAGATTGGGAAACACTGGGGCGATTCACAACACTTATTTTACAAAATTTGTATGAAAATTTACCTGCAAGGCAGAAACTGTTGAACAACTTGAATGCTTTTTTTGCGAACATTTTATTATTCCAAAAATCAGTAGAACTTGGAAATGTTATTTTTATTCAAAATAATGCAAATGATTTTTCGATTGGGGAAATCGAATTAATTTTTGATGAAATAGGAAAAATAAGCAGATATGAAGTAAAAATATGGAAAAATGATTTAAGTTTGGCTATTCGCTTTTTTGAAGTAAGCACTCAAGAACAGTTATTAGAAAAAATACAAGAAAAACTGCTTGTGCTTGGTCTTTTGGAAGAAAAAGATTTCGAACAAATCAAAGAAATTTTCGAAAATACAAGTCTTTCAGAACTCGACAAACACAAAGAAGCAGAGAAATTAATTAAGCCTAAACTCGATTTTTTGACCGAAAGAGGGATTTCCGACACACAATCGATCAATCTTATATCCGATTATTTGTACCTTGCGGCTTAAGAGCTTCTGTATTTTCATTTTTCGTACCTAAATTTTTTCAAATTATGAATTTAATTATCAAAATTTTGCTTTCAGGCTTGGCGGTTTTCCTCACAGCCTATTTCCTCCCGAATATTTCGGTTGATGGTTGGCTTACGGCACTCATAGTGGGTGTGGTGTTGGGTTTGCTCAACGCTTTTGTAAAACCTGTTATCCAAATCCTTACTTTGCCCATTACGGCGCTTACTTTGGGCTTGTTCTTGCTCGTCATCAATACCTTGATGGTCATGCTTGCCGATTATTTGATTGGCGGTTTCCAAATTAATGGTTTTTTGTGGGCATTTATTTTTAGCGTCATCAACTCGGTGGTGATGTATATTTTGGAAACGATTTTTGATAAATAAATAAATAATTCAGGCTCATGTTTGACGTTACAGGAAAACTTTATGTTATTTTTGACTCACAGCAAGTAACAGAACGGTTCAAAAAAAGAGAATTTGTTTTGGAAATTCAAAATGGAAATTTCTCTGAATACGTAAAGTTTCAGCTTACACAAGACCGATGCGGACTTTTGGACACTGCGGCAGTCGGCAACGAAGTCAAAGTACGCTTTGCGCTCAAAGGCAAACCCTACCAAAAAGGTAGCGAAACCTTGTATTTTACCAATTTGGAAGCCCTGCACGTAGAAACTTCCCAATTCGAAAAAATAGCTCCGCCACCTTCCAATGATTACTGGGACGTTCCACCGCCCACAGATGAGGATAGTAATTTGCCTTTCTAAAAACAAAAAACCGTTCGAAAATCAAATTCAAACGGTTTTTTGTTTATAAAAAAATTGACGTTAAAGTTTATAAATAAATTTGTAGCATAGCCTTTAGGCTGTGCCAATGTATTGATTTTCAATATTTTATAAACACCCTAAATGGCGTTTTACAAACTGTTTATTAACTTTATTATTTATTCCCTTCTCACCCAAAAAATTTCTTTTTCAAATCGAGCTTATCGATTCGGGAAACTATAGCGCCCATTTTTCGTTCCAGCGTTCCCGCTATTTCAGGCAGAGGAGCGCCGCTTTGATACAAATCCGCCAATTTTTGATCGTCCTCTTTCGACCATGGTTTGTAGTATTGTGTGCCGCTGACTGTCCCCAAATAATTGTTTTTCTTTTCGGGTTCTTTTTTCGCAACAGCCTGATTTTCAGTTGATTTGATAATATTAATGCTGGCAAATGGACTGTATTTTTCGGGCAAATTGATTCGAGTTCGGGTGCGTGTAGCTGCCACGTATAGGATATTAATTTCTTCGTTTAGCCTTGCCGCATCTGCCGTTCCTTTTTCCAAATGGTCTTTGATTTGGGCTTCGTTCATAAAATCCGTTTCCAGCGTAACCTCGTCATATTCCATACCTTTGCACTTATGAACGGTCGAAAAAATCATTTCTGCTTCTGCTTTTTGACCATCTTCTACGTGCTTTTCTTTCAATTCTTTCAACAAATTGGGCAATTCCTTGCCGTATTCCTTCACAATCTCGATCAACATTTGCAATTCGGCTTCTTCGGAATGTTCGGCATATTCGATCAGGGTTTGGAAATCGGGCATGATTTTGAGCAAATTGTCCCGAATCATGCTTTTCTTGTCCAAATATAAATTCAAAACATCATAAATCGATGCGCCATCGGCGGCGTATGTATAAGTATTGAGATTTCCCTCGAAATAGATTTTCTGCAATTTACTTTCGCTAATGGCTTCGATGGCATTTTTTAGCAAAAACAGATTGGTTCTTGCCAAAGTTGCCTTCGTAAAAATGGTTTTTGAAGTTCCCGCCCCCACGATTTGGATAGGTGCAGTGGGCGAAAAATGCCTTTTCCATTCCAAATAATGATTTGCCAAAAAAGCAATATGGGAATCGAACCGAAAACTGGTACTTAGATTATATGCCTCAAAATCAACCTGTTGCAAGGCGTTTGTGGCGTAGCGCCAAGCGTAAATCTGCTGATGCGGATCGCCTACGATTAGTTTTTTGGCACTTTGGTTCAGAAAAACATCAAGCATGACCGCCGAAGCGTCCTGTCCTTCGTCAAACAAAATATAATCATAGTGCAGTTTGGGCTTGGCTAATTGAAATTTTTTCAAGTAAAAATCGTGCAAAATATCGATTTCCGCCTTTTGCATTTTTGCTAAAAAAAGGCGTGTTTTTTCCAAAATAAGGTCATGAAATTGGTTGGCAAAGGCTAAAGCCTGCGGATCGGATAGGGTCGAGAGATAGTCCAAAGATTGGACTTTATCAGTCGTTTGGTTACAAAAAAAAGCGACAAAACGGGCAATATGATTTGCCAAAGTGTATTCCGAATGGGCTTCTTTTGTTACGGGCTTTAGGTTGAGTATCTCCTTGATTTCGTGAGGTTTATAACTTGGAACAACCTTGTATTGTGAATGTTTGACGATATGGTGAAAGGCTAAAGAGTGCGCCGTTTCGATCTGTACGTTTGGCACTCCCGCAAATTTTCGTTCGGCTTCGAGTTTGACCGAACGGTTGAAAGCAATATATAAAATTTTCGAATTTTGTGGGCGCGAACGGGCATATTCTACCAGCGTTGTTGTTTTTCCGCTACCTGCTACTGCATTGATTTTCAAACTGTTATCCGTAGCCAAAATTGCTTTTTGCTCAAAAGTCAAGTCCATAAATTCCTGATGTTTTCCATTGCGGAAAAAAAATTGTGTAGTCAAAAATACGTATTTTTTGGCTACGCACAAAAAAAAATTCGGAAAAACAAGAAAAGTAAGCTATTTTGAGAAGCAAATTATACTTTAAACCGTATAGATGTAATCTTTTCAAAAGATTACATCTATTTGATAATCAATTATTTACAAGATATAAAATGTTGATTTTAGAAAGGTTTTTAGTATAAATACATAATCAACCTGAAAAGATAAGGTTAAAATTTTAGTTGGGTGTGATTTTCTAATTGCTTGTAAAACTTCGGATTTCGCCTATTGCTATAGGTGTTCCATTGGAATAGGTAAGCACTAAAGCGGCATAATAATAGGTGGTTTTGGCTTGCAAACCTCTGACCGTAATAGAAAAATTAGTCGGAGAAGTTGTATTAAAACTTACGATTAATTTAGTAGCCTGCGTACTATTTAGGGTGATCGCTGATGCTTGGGTACTGATCAAAAAACCAACTTGAACATTTTTATTTTCTCCCAAATTATCGATTCGCCCCGCTAAATTCGCTGAATTATTGGTAATATTAGTAACCGCATTGGTTACTACTTCTACTTTAGGAGTCTCAAGTGTTTTAAAATCTTTTATCTCACCCAAACCAATTTGTTTTCCGCTGGCATCAAACACCACAGCCGCAAAATAATAGGTAGTACCTGCCTGTAGATTGGTTACTGTGGTAGAAAAATTACCGATGGAAGTTACATTTCCATTCAAGGTGAGCAAAGTAGCTTGCGTACTACCCAAAAATATTGCCGATTGTTGAGTACCAATTAAAAAACCGACTCTGACCGAAGCATTTGCTCCTAAATTATTCAAAATACCTGCTATGTTGGCGGTATTTTGGGCGATATTGCTGGCTGGACTGCTCGAAACGCTAACATTAGGGGCATTAAGTGTGCGAAAATTCAGAATAGCAGTCGAATAAACCGTTCCCTCTTTTCCTACCACATACGCCCGAACGTAATAGATCGTGCTGGGTTCGAGATCGGTAATTTTTCTTGAAAATTCGCCCAAATTGGTTCTGTAGCCCAAATTATAGGTTTTGGTAGCTTGCGAACCAAAATTAGGGTCTTTGCTGACCACAAAACCATGTTCGTTGGTCGCAATATTTCCGCCCCATTCTTGCAAGATGCCTGTCAAACTCACCGAATTATAGCCAATTTCCGCAAACCGAACCATCTCGACACTCAGCGGGGCGGGGGTACGAAAACTTTGTTCGGTGGTATAAATAATCGTCCCGTTTTGCGTCTGAACGTATGCCTTCGTGTAATAAGTGGTATTTGCCTGTAAATTCAGGATTTGAAAACCTTTGGCGTAATTTTGATCGTAGGTTTCTTCTATTTTCAAATTCCTGACGCTTACATTGGGCGTGGTAGCATAACATACGCCACGCTTGAAACTCCGACTACTTGCCTTTTTGATTTCCGTAAAAACATACGCCGAATACGCCCCATCGGT
>JAAFHK010000321.1 GCA_013297565.1 Cytophagales bacterium | reverse complement strand
CCGATTCCTTTGATGGCTTTTACCTCTATCAAAGTACCGTCTTTATCAACTACAAACTGCACATATACCTTGCCTTCGATACCCATGCGGCGTGCCTGTTGAGGATATTTCATGTTTTTCTTGATATATTCGTAGAAAGTAGAAAGACCGCCTACGGGTTCGGCACTATTTTCTACAATTTCGAATGTACCATCTACGATTGGATCAATAGGAAGTTCTTCAGGTTTCGGATTTCCTATAACCTCCTCTACTTTCAAATCTTCTCTCAATTCAGCATTAAGATCGATATGTTCTTCTGTGAGTACATCTTCATTTTCCACAACAATAATTTCAGGCTGTGGCATTTTTGGAGGAGGAGGTTGTACTTTAACAGGTTGTAAGGCTACAATTTGCTCTTCTTCTTCGATGATCGTTAGGCCTAACGATTCTAATTCCTCTTTTCCGTATGTTTTCCACTCAAAAGCTGTCAAACAGATAGCAAGCGTAATAATAAAACCTACATTGAGAAACAATGCACCATAACGGCTAAGATCAACTTCAGCAAATTTCTTGTGAAGCGAGTCATGCTTTGCACCTACAGCAAGCAGTTTTCGGGAACTATTTTCCACGAAAAGACGAAACAGTTGCACCAATAAAATCATCAGTGCGACAAAACCAACAAAACCCAACAGAATGACCATCATAAGATTTGTTTTTTAAAGGGTGGATTTTTTTTGTAGCGAAACAATGATCGAAATGTAAGCATAAAAAAAATAATTTTAGCAAATAGGCAATAAAAAAGGCGAAAATTACAAAATTTTCGCCTTTTTTAACAATTAAAAACATTTTTAATCGGATTAACCCAATTTGAAAGCAATCGGCATAACAATTCTTTGTTTTACCGAACGACCTCTTTGCTTGCCCGCTTTCCATTTGGAGGCTTCTTTTACCACACGAATAGCCTCTTCATCACAGCCCGCCCCAATACCTTTGATGGCTTTTACTTCGGTAAGCGAACCGTCTTTGTCGACTACGAACTGAACATATACCTTGCCCTCTACACCCATGCGGCGTGCTTGAGCAGGATATTTTAGGTTTTTCTTGATGTATTCGTAGAAAGCAGGATAACCACCTGTAGGAGTGGCTCCTTCTTCTACCACTTCAAATACCTCTTCGATTTCTTCTTTTACTTCTACTTCTTGTTTTTGTTGTTGAACAACTTGTTCTACAACCGTTTCCTGATCAACCTCTACGTTCAAATCCACATCAACCTTGTTTTCGATTTCTTCCTCATCGGGAACTTCGATGATTTCAGGTTGCTGAATTTTTGGAGGAGGTGGTTGTGTTTGAACGGTTTGTGGAATTTCTTCTTGTTGTTCTTCAACAGCCTCAAGCGAACCCAAATCCATAACGGCTACTTCATCGTATGTTTTCCATTCGAAAGCCACCAAACAAATAGCAAGCGTGATGATCAAGCCAACATTCATGAACAGAGTCCCGTAGCGGCTAATATCCACATCATAAAATTTTTTGTGAAGTGTGTCGTGCTTTACTCCTTCTGTAAGCAGTTTTTTGGAACTGCGATTAATGGCGAATTTGAATAATTGCACCAATAAAATCATTAAGGCAATAAAACCAACAAACCCATAAACAACTGTCATCATAAAGATTTTGGTTTTTAAGTTTGAAAATTTTTTTACGAACCGAATCGATTCTCAAATATAATGAAAAAATATACGATTTTCCATACGTTTTTTAAAAATTATTTTTAAAAATAAAAATACAGCATTATTTAAGGTTTAAAAACGTTGGATTCGTATCTTAAATTGCCCATTTTTGACTGTATAAACGTCATTTGGATTGGATTGGTTGCTGATCGAACCGCTAAAAGTGCCTTCCAAAATGTCCTCATTTTTCGTATTGATTACCAAAGTGATTGCTCCATTTTTGCCTTCATAGATTTCGTTGTTAGGGAAAAGATTGAAAGTCAAGCGTGAATTTGAGATCAAAGTAATAGGCGTGGCGGCAGTAGCAAGATCAAAGTTGGTAGCCCGAATATGCAAAGTAGAGTTGGACGAACTCATGCGTCTGAAAATTGATAAATATTTCAAACTTGCCGTATATCCGTAGCCGTCCTGTGGTGAAACATTGGTTTCCGTAGCAAAATTAAGGGTTTCGCTTCGTCCAGCGGCATCAACAAAAGTAGCGCGGATTTCACCCAAGCGAATGTTTATCAAATTTGTATCTTCGGCGCAAGCCGAAAACAGGAAAATAAAGGCTACGAAATACAGTTTCCTTAAGTGTTTCATATCAAAAATAGGTTCATTAATCATTATTTCCCCGCCCTGAATCCGCCACTTCTAACCGTCCGCCCGCTTGAGGCACTTCCTCTCAAATTCTGTTTGTCAATATCCTCTTTGATTTCTTTGCGCCAACGGCTGATCCCAAAACCTGTTACAGAAGCATGATAAACGGTTGCAAAAGTAAGCACTAAACCTGTGAGTATCAATAATTTAGTAAATGTTCGCATCATAGGACAGTTTTTTTAGGTTGGTTTGTAAAAATGGTCAGAATTAAAAAAAATAGAAAACCAATAATATAATACCTGCTCAAAAAGGTTTGATCTACGGTTACGATTACCGAATAATTTTCTTTGTCAAAAGTTTTAGGAATTTCGAGATTTAGGTCTAATTGGTATTTTCCTGCCGAATCGAGCCAATAATGCTCCAAAAATTCATTATCGTTTTCAGTCCAAGACTCGCCACCATCAGAACCCGATGATTTATAGGCTTCTTTGGCTATCAAATTTACGCTTTCGCCCTGATTGTCAAGGACTTCGACCTCCAAACCGCAATCCTGGTTGGTAGGCATTTCGACCAGAACGGAAAGCCCATATACTTTTTGTACGCCTGTAAGTTCGAAAAGATCAGTTTTTGCATTCAGAATCGCAAAAGTATCGTTTTCTGTAAGGGTTTTGAAATTCGCCATATTTAAGGTCTGCTGAAAAGCCACATCACCAAAAAAAGATTTGATCCAAAACACCAAACAAGCGGCAGTTATCAAGCCAAACATGGTTCGAATAATTGCCCTGTGCGTATTTATACCTTGTTTTTTCTTTAAAAATTTTTGAAAAGCAGGATCAATTTCAAAAATTTTTATCCAATCGTAATTACGGATAGGTGTTTCTTCGTAAAAACTAATCTCGCTATATTCTTGGCTGTTTTGGTCGGCATAACGGGCTTCGGCAGAATAATTATGATAGATGAGAATTTTGTAAGTCCAAAAATCGTGTCGGTCGTTGATCTGCACTTGATAAGTCGATTCGCCCTCGAAGTAACGGGCATAAACCGATCCGTATTCGTTCGTAAGTTGTGGTTTTCCGCTATGAAAGTCGTTTATGCTTGTTCCTGAAGGCATACTTGGAAATTTGGGAATAATAGTTTCTGAAAGTTTGAAGCCTTCTTTGTCTTCGAGCAAATAGCCATAAGTGCCGTCTGCAAACATCAAAAGCCATTCGTCATATTCCCAAGTGGTTTTTTCATAACCAGTTTCGCCATTTTCTTTCCAATATTCCATGTAATCCATGCCAAAACGCGTCCGCCCAATTACCTGAAATTTTTTGTTTTTCAGTGTGCCTTGAGTGCCTAATTTCACAAAAGAAAGCGGTTTGCATTTCGCAGGTTCGTCCATTTTCATAATCACTTTGTTCGCCTCACTGCGCACATCGGCAAGCGAACCGCAATAAACACAACCTACATATTGGGTACGGCTATTGATGAGTTTCATTTCGCCTCCGCAACTGCTACAGGTGAATTGTTTTTCGGTTTGGTAAAATTTGAAATTGGCTTGTGACATGGTATTATTGTAAAATACGCTTTAGCGTGTTTCTAAATAAATTTTTTTATAAAAATCAAACCTTTAAATCGTTTGATACACCTTCTCAATCTGCTCCCAACTAATATCCAAATGAGAAGTATGATAGACACATTCGCCCTTTGCGATCAGCAAAACCTGTGGCGACTGGTGTTCTATCCCAAAAGTTTGGGCAATTTGGTTCGAAATATCCCGATAGCGCAACAAATCCAAATAATACGGCGCTAATTTCGGCAATTTTGTTGCGTCCCATTTCCGTTCCAAGCGGTTCAAAGCCGTAGCGCTAATGCTGCAAGTGGTGCTGTGTTTGAAAATTAAAACAGGTTTTTCAATAGATTGTGTTTTAATTTCTTCTAAAACGGCTATTTTTTCTAATTTATTCCAATCCATGCGCTTCAATTTTGGGTTTAAATTTTCAAGAAAGCAAATATAATGATATTTTAAAAAAATTGGTTTCTCAAAAGCATTTTTCTATATTTGTTTTTTGTAGGCACTGATCAAATCTGTCCGTGAGTCGGACTACGTTTGAACAGGCTCAAGCCTATTCTACATTTATTTAGATGAGAAAATACTGTTTTGTTTTACTATCAACCGCATTATTTTTTTTTGGACAAAGCCTTTTTGCCCAACAAGAAGATATTCGATTTGCTCGACTTTCAATAGAACAAGGGCTTTCTCAAAGTAGTGTCCTATCTTTTTGCCAAGATAGTAAGGGCTTCATTTGGATTGGGACGGCAGACGGACTGAACCGCTATGATGGGAATGAATTTAAAATATATAGGCGTGATTTGAATAATTTGCAAAATTCATTGCCCAACAATCAAGTTTCTGCCCTGCTCGAAGATCGAGAAGGCTACATTTGGGTAGGAACAGGCGGAGGCTTGAGCCGCTTCGACCCGCGCACCGAAACTTTCCAAAATTTTACTTCTGATTCCGATTCTACGCCTTTTAGCAAAGTGCTGAACATTTTGCAAGATCGTGAGGGTTTTTTATGGTTTGCTACTTTGGAAAAAGGTTTGAAAAAATATGATCCTCGAACCCAGCAAATAATCATTTATCGAAGCGACCCCAAAAATCCAAATTCGATCAGTTATAATGCCGTCTATGGTCTGATTGAGGACAAAGAAGGGCGAATTTGGGCTGGGACGGGTGGTGGCGGAATTAATATTTTGGACAAGAAAACAGGCAAATTTACGACTTTACGGCATAATCCAACTAATCTCGAAAATAGTTTGAGTTCGGACATTGCGGGAACAGTCAGTTTTTCTCTTGATGAAAATACGGTTTGGAT
>JAAFHK010000320.1 GCA_013297565.1 Cytophagales bacterium | reverse complement strand
TGAAATAAAAATAGTTTTAGAAAAACATCGCAAGGTCTTTAAAACCTTGCGATGTTTTTAAGATTTATATTTTTTGTTAAAATATCACTTAAGCTGTTTTTTAAAAAAATCAAAATGCGTTTGGATCGATTTTGCCCAATAGGTTTTGCTGTGATCTCCGTCTTGAGGCACAAAAACGGCTTTTATTCCCATTTTTTGGCATAGCGCGTTCATTTCTTCATTATTTTTGAAAAAAGGGTCTTTCCTTCCACAATCAAAAATAAAGGTTTTCGGTGTGTCTTGTAGAGTTTCCAAACGCCCCATGACTGAAAAAGCCTGCCAACGATCTGCAAATTCTTCTTGAGCACCAAGCAAACGGTCAAGCCCCAAACGGTTTCCTACGACTTTGAGGTCGAAAACGCCACTTGTACTTCCTGCCGAATTGAAAAAATCAGGGTCTTTGAGGTACAAACGCAAAGCCCCTTGTCCGCCCATGCTCAAGCCTGTAATGAAAATATTTTTCGGATCAATTTTATATTTTCTTTGTAAAAAAGGCATCAGATTTTCAAAAAAATAGGTTTCGTATTGGCTACTTGCCAATTCGGGGCTATCCATATACCAGCTATCATAAAAACCATTGGGGCAGGCTATCAGCCAACCGTAGCGGTCTGCGTAGGTTTGCAGATTGGTAATATTTGCCCATTGATCCTGATTGGCAGACCAGCCATGTAGCATAATTACGATGGGATAGGTTTTGGTAGTCGTGTAAGTTTTGGGGTAAAAAACCTTGATAGTATCCATATATGGCACATTCGAACTATAAAGTTCGTGGCTTTGCTGTGCAAAAAGCGGCAAAGCAAACACCAAAAAAGAGAAACCCAAAAGAAATGAACTTAGGATTTTCATAAGAGTTGCGGTTTAGGGTGATTAAAAAATTTAACAAGCACTTTATTTCCCCTGCCAAAAAACTTCGCCCTTGTCGGTAATCTTAATGGGCAATTCAGGAAAATCACTTTTGGTAAGGTTTTGCAGGACTTTGATCACTCCGTTATTCGGATCAAGTTTTACTCCGCCAGGGTGCGGCTGAATGATAGGGATAATTTGCCCTTTCAAGAACTTGCCTTGTTTGTCCGTAAAGACCTTCATAATAGGGGCGAGTCCGCTGACTCCTTGCAGATTGAACCGATTATAGGTGCAAAAATTGCCCATACTGTAAATAATAAACCGATTTTGGTAAATATCGATAGCGCGGGTTACGTGGGGTCCATGCCCAAAAATAATATCTGCTCCTGCATCAACCATTTTGTGAGCAAAATCATACACATTGCCCCTATTTTCGCCATAAAAAGTTTCGCTTTTTCGGGTAACTCGTTGATGCCCAGCTCCTTCCGCACCGCCATGAAACGAAACCACCACAATATCAACCTTCGTTGCCAATTCTTTTACGACTTTTTGGGCTGTTGCCAAATCGTTCAACTGCATACAGCCAGGATTGGGAGCAAAAGCTACCATGCCGTATTTGACTCCGTTTTTCTCAAAAGTGGTTGTAGGGCAACTTGTCAATCCTGCAAAATATAAACCCTTCTCTTTCAAGACTTTAGCCGTATTGGTATAACCTGCCGCCCCAAAATCGCCTACGTGATTATTGGCAATGCTCAAGACATCAAAACCTGCGGTTAGTAAATTATCGACCAGTTTTTCGGGCATTCGGAAAGCATAGCAAACGGCAGGATTCGAGCAGCGCTTCACCGTTCCGCCCTCGTTCAAAACCGTTCCTTCCAAATTGCCAAATGTTACATCGGCATTTTTCAAAATTTCATTCACAGGAGCTAACAAATTTTTTCCATCGTTAGCAGGTAGATAGGAGGCATCGGGATAGTTCGTACCGAGCATCATATCGCCAACCCCAATAATGCTAACTGTATCTGTTGTGGTTTGGAATTTTTGTTCCAGAAAAGGCATTTTTTTGTCCGAAAAACCGAATAAAATAAGCATTAAAAAAGTAACAAAAAGTATTTTTTTCATAATTTATGATAAATTTGTAAGGCAAATTTAGGAAATAAGAGAAGAAAAATTATCAAAAATCCTCATCATGAAAGATTTAAAATATTTATTCGCCTATATCATTCCTTTTTCGGGCTGGTTGGCTCTGGAACTGCGGGGGGCTTGGGCATGGAGTACCTTGGTCTTGGCTTTTGGGATTATCCCTATTTTTGATGCCCTTCTGCCTGCCTCTACCCAAAACCTTTTGCCCGAAGAAGAAGAAAAGCTATCTAAAAAATTCCTTTTCGACCTGCTCTTGTTTGCCTGCGCGCCCTTGTGTTTTGTGCTTAGTTTCTTGTATTTTCGAACCCTTCAAACCCAAATCCTGACTACCAACGAAATAGCAGGGCTTACGGTAAGTATTGGTATTGTTTTGGGCAGCATGGGCATCAACGTAGCCCACGAATTGGGGCATAGGGCAAATAAAACAGCCCAGTTTTTTGCTAAAACGGGGCTTTTATTGGTTTTATACCAACATTTCTTTATCGAACACAACAGAGGGCATCACAAAAACGTAGCGACCGATGCCGATCCAGCCACAGCCCGAAAAAATGAAAATTTGTATGCTTTTTTTGCCCGTTCGGTCATTGGGCAATACCTAAGTGCTTGGCATTTGGAAAATAAACGTTTGGAAAAAGAAAAAAAACAAAAATGGTCTTGGCACAATGCTATGATTCGTTTTACGGTTTATCAATCCCTGTATTTATTTGCGCTTGGGCTATATTTTGAACCTAAAATGGTCATTTTTGCGGTTCTAATTGCCTTTGTTGGTGTATTGCTTCTGGAAATGATCAATTACATAGAGCATTATGGGCTTCGGAGAGCAATGTTGCCTTCGGGCAGACCTGAACAGGTTTTACCCAAACATTCGTGGAATAGCGATCACGAAGTAGGGCGGGTGGTGCTATTCGAACTGACTCGGCACAGCGACCATCACTACAAAGCCTCGCGGAAATATCAAGTCCTGCGGCACATGGACGAAAGCCCGCAACTGCCTACGGGTTATCCTGCAAGTATGCTTATGGCGCTTGTTCCGCCGCTTTGGTTTTGGGTGATGAACAAACGCTTAGCACAACATACGCCAATCATGATCAATAATACCTAATATTTTTTATCTTAATCCATAACTAAAATGTCAAAAAGAGAACAAAGCCCGAAGGAGGAGTTAGCCAATACGATTACGCATGGATTGGGAATACTTTTTTGCCTAATTGCCATGCCTTTTTTGCTCTATCATGCTTTTCAAAGCAGTGAAATGCCCATTCTTTGGGCTGTTTTAGTGTTTGGGACGGGAATGTTGATGGTTTATACCAGTTCGACCTTCTATCATGCGGTCAAAGAAAACCCTCTCAAAGACCGTTTGCAGGTTTTTGATCATATCAGTATTTATTTCCTAATTGCGGGTACCTATACGCCGCTTGTCGTCCAATTTTTAGCCCCCAATTCGGCATTCATTTTCCTAAGTATTCTTTGGAGTTTGGTATTTTTGGGATTGATTTTCAAACTTTTTTTTACCAAACGCTTCAAATTTGTTTCTGTTTTTGTCTATTTGGTCATGGGTTGGTTGATCGTTTTTATTATCGAACCCATTTTGAAAAACGTTCCTGTAGATATTTTGTGGTGGGTTTTGGGTGGAGGATTGAGTTATACCATTGGCGTATTTTTTTATGTTCGCAGCAAACCGCTTTATTCTCATGCCGTTTGGCATAGTTTCGTGTTGGGCGGGACTGTCGCACATTATATTTTCATTTATAAAAGTATTTTACTGGTTGGTAAATAGGTTTTGGTAAAGTTTTCTTCGCTTTGTTTTAGAAAATTTACACCCTCACAGGCAGCGGAAAGCACATTTCTTCGGCTTTTTGGCGGGCTTCGGCAGAGAGTTCGCACCACAGGGTTTGGCAAGCCAAAAGGTTTTGGTAATAGTCGACCGTTGCTACGTCTTTTGGGTGGGCAGAATTAAGCCAATATTCGGGATTTTCGAGCATTTCGGGATCGTTTAGGATTTCCTGCGCCGCCAAGATATGAAAACCATGATGCTCGATTTGTTTTTGGAAATACAGATCAACAAACTGCAATAAAGCATATTCCCAAAAATTAAAATACGCAGGCAAACATTCAGTTTTTCTTAGTTTTTCAAAAAATACATCAAAAAAGTTAGTTAATCGGATCGAACTATCTTGTTCTTCTGTAAATTCTGTAAAACGAAACTCCAATTCATCTAAAATATTTTTGACTCGAATAGGCGAATCTACGCTTCGCAAATGGTATTGTTGTAAAGCGCTTTCCAATACTTCAAAACAATTTCTTTGTTCCTCCATTTTAGTCAATAATTAGAAATGTACCTTTCACACCCAAACCTTTGTCATAATAATTAATATGCAAACCTTGATGCCCTTGTTTTAAGCCTTTTTCGGCATTCTCGACAAAATTATCAATTCGATAACCTGCTCTTGATGCTTGTCTGCCTGTTTCATCAGGCATAACCTGAAAAGAATTTTTTAACAATTCAAGTGCTTTTTCTTTGGTAGTAATAATATAGTTTCCGCCTTTTTGGATTGTTTGAACCACTTTTCTATAAGGCGGCGAATTAGGGTGTCCTAAATTCCCAATCCTGTACGCTTCCTCTGTGAGCAATTTTCCATTTCGCCAAATTTCAATCGTGGTTTTGACTAAAACGGGCGAAATAGGCACTTTCGACAGTGCCAAACCTCTCGAATTGGGCTGAAAATATCCCAAAATTCCTACCAAATCGAGCGCCGTTCCGATCCACTGATCGGTTTGCGTTTCCACAACCCATTCGTAGCCGATTTGCATTTCCAAAAATACACTTTTTTCTTCCAAAAATACTCCAAAACGTTTATAAATTAGCGTATCCTTTGCCAAATTTTCCCATTGCGCCGCTTCCCGATTCCGCAAATTCCACGTAGCGATCAGCATTTCGTTTGCCCAATATTCCCCTAACCATTCCGAAGGAACAGTAGAAAGTGTGGCAGGTTTCCAATGTTGGGCTTTTTCTGGGATTTCGTTTTGAGAAAAAACGAAGCCGATTTGGAAAAACAAAAGGAAAAATAGGAGGGGTTTCATCAAATTCCAAACAAATCCTTCCATTCGCCTTGCCAATTTATTTTTTCCAATTCGGCAGTTTTTT
>JAAFHK010000032.1 GCA_013297565.1 Cytophagales bacterium | reverse complement strand
CAACATTGCCTTTATTTTCCAAAAAATGCCTAAAAATGACTTGATGATCAGCTTTTGGCAATTCCTTTTTCAAAATAAGGATCAAACTCGAAGTAACGACCGATTTATTTTGTTTCAAACCTCTTTCTACAAAAAGTTGGCTCGAAAAAGTGTAAATTTTTTCAATGGTGGTATATTTTGCCAAATGATAACGCAAGACATCGAGATCGCCTGCCACCAAAAGTGTTTGCGGAATAATGTAGCCCATTTTGCCTTCAGCTTTCAACAAACCCAAACCTAAAGCCACAAAAAAGGCATACAAATTAGGATTTGGGGCGTATTTTTTAGGATTTTCAGGCACACTATGCAAATTTACGCCATAAATATCACTCAATTTGACCTGCCCCTCTTTCATAAATTGGAAGGAAAGGATTTTTTGTTGCGTACATTCTTTGTAGGAAATATAGGGCGGATTGCCGATAATATAATCGAAACGGTAACGGTCAATTTTCGGATTTTCCTGATTTTCCAAACTGCGTTTGAGTTCGAGCAGGTTGTCCTCGTCCCTCACAAAACTTTTATAATCCAAATTAATACTACCAAAATCTAACATAGCTTGCCCTTTATTTTTGCTAACTTGCTTTTGCACGTCATAAAGCGTGTTTTTTACGGCAGTATCCAAAAATTCGGCTACGCTATCTTTGGTTTTGAAAATTTTTATCTTTTTTTCCAAAACGTTCGTGTAATCTTCGTTCAGGATCAGGGGCAACATTCGCATAATAATGCTCATTTCAGCCAAATAAAGCGGAAATTCGGCAACATCAAGCCCAAAAATATTATCATGAATTAGCTTTTCGATCCGTTGGCTAAACTCTTTGGTGTTCGTATGCCGATCTTCGTTTTCGAGGCTTTCGATCAGGTTTCTGACCGCACTGTAAAGGAACGTTCCACTGCCGCAGGACGGATCAATAATGGAAATTTGATTATTTTGAGCATTTTTGGCTAAATTTTGACCACAATACCCCATTTCCTGTAGCATAAAATCCACCACTTCGGGGGCGGTAAAATATTGCCCCAAATTTTCTTGGTAGAGTTGTTTGAGGTAGTTTTCGTAAATAAATCCAAAAATTTCGTTACGAATATTGGCGAACGAATAGCGTTTGATGAACACAAAAATATCGAGCCAAGGGGTTACGTCCATCAAGTCGTTGGAGGATTTGAGTAAAAGTTCTTCGACTTTTTGGTTAATAATCTGCTGTTCGGAATGGAAGGGTTTATAAATATTCCGAGAAATAATTTGACTAATTGACTTTGTAACGGTCAAAATATCGCTAAAATTCGCAAATTTCAAATTCTGCCCCATGCGATTAATCCGTTCCGAAAAATCAGTCTGAAATTCGGCAAAACGATTATCGGCAAGGGTTTTATACAAAATAAATTGAATAATATAGGCGTAGGTGAGTTCGATAGCTTGTTTGGTGGTTTCGAAATAGCCTTTTAGGTTCAATTTCCGCTGAAAACTCTCGATTAGGGTAGTAATATCTACAAAAAACTGTTGGCGGTTTTCTTCAAAATTCAGGTCGAGTTCGGTTGAACTCCCCTCTCCTTTGGGGAGGGGCAAGGGCTGGGGTTCAGTCAAGAAAAAATCCAAATAATAATTAATAGGTTGGGTGTATTCGTCCCAAAAAGCCACGAAATCGGCAGTATTTCCAAAAATTTGGTCTAAATCGAAAGTTCGAATACAGCGTTTGTTGTTATAAAAACGCCACTCGAAACCGTCCGTTAAAATTCCTGTTTTTTTATCCCAAAGTAACTGATATTCAAAGAGTTGCTTTTCGCCTGCTTGGATATTTCCGTAGCGTTCGATTTCCATAGGCACAACGATCTGATCGCTTACATAAATAATTACGTCAGCGCGTTTATGTTTCCGAGAACTTTCTTCCAAAAACTCCTTTTTTCGGCTTTCTTCGGGCGTATTAAGTTTGCCTTCTTGCAAGGCAAAAATTTCGGGACATTGCAAAATTTTTTTGACAAAAAGTTGCACCCCACTCCCAATTTCCCGTTCTCGGTACGCCGACTTTTCCTTTTCCCAAAGTTGTTGAATTTCCTTTTTTTGCATACAAACCGCAATTTTTATGATATTTTCACCCCTATTACCAGCACATCATCTAATTGGGCGTGTTGTCCTGCGCTTATCCAATTCTCGAAGGTTTGCTCTACTTCCTTGCGTTGCTCTGCCATGCTCATGGGGCTAATGCGTACAAAAAGCTCTTTTAGGCGTTCTCTGCCGTATTTTTCTTTGGGCGTGTTCCCAAACTGATCCTCGAAACCGTCCGAAAAGAGATAAAGCGACATACTATCTTGGATCGGGATCATCACCGTTTCGAAAAATATATCCTTTTTTCGGCTGATTCCGCCTATTTTTTTCCGACTGCCTTTGTGTTCGGTTGCCTGCCCAGCGCTTACGCTAATCATGGCATTTTTTGCTCCTGAAAAAGCAATGGATTCAAATTTTGAATTTTCGTCCGAACGGTTAAATACGCACAAAACCAAATCTATGCCATCATCATTTTCCATTTGTTCTTGGTTCAGGGTTTGAATTATTCCCTGATTCAAGTTTTCCAAAATTTCCGAAGGCTCGTAAATGCGTTTTCCGTTAATAATATGGTCGAAAAAACTGTTCCCAATCATACTCATCAATGCGCCTGGCACGCCATGTCCCGTACAATCTGCGGCAACCAAAAACACCTTTTCAGGCGTTTGTCCGTACCAGTAAAAATCGCCTGAAACAATGTCTTTAGGTCTTAGGAAAATAAAATGATTGGGCAGACCTTCGGCAATAATTTCAGTTTTTGGCAAAAGGGCTTTTTGGATACTTTCTGCATAGCGAATACTGTCCGTTATTTTTTGGTTGCGTTCCGCAATTTCGGCTTTTTGTTTTTGGATTTGTTCGGTAGCGGTTTCGATATTTTCGCCCATTTGCGTAACCTGTTTCTCTATTTCGCCTTGCGGGTTCGCAATGTGTTTTTCGAAGTTCATTTTGCCGTAGCGCTGCATCACCTCGATAATTTCATTAATATCCGTACCAATTTGGTTTTCCAAATGCTCGATCATTTGGTTAAATTGTGCCTTCAAATCCAAAAGTTTGGGTTGGTGCGGTTCGACTTTGAGGCGTTCGGAAAGCAAGCCTTTGTTGATAACGGCAAGCAATTCGGCGGCATCTTGGATCAGAGCATCATCGCGCTCGATTCCCTGAATGGTTTGTTCGACTTGGTAATTAATTTCAGCAGACATTCGCCCAAATTCATCGTTTGTATGAATATCGATAGGTTCGACATAATCCGTTTTTCGGTTTAGGAAATCAAAAAAAGCAAAAACGCCTTTCGTGAATTTGCGCAACTGGCGGACAACCAAAATATCCAAAGTAACAATCAAAAGTACAATCACAATGCCACCAGCCAAAATATAAATCAATAAATTTAGGCGTAAATCGTCATAAACGCCTTCCAAAACTTCATGTTCCTCGACCTCAACTATCAAAAACCAATCAAGTTCGGGAATAAAACGCGCACGTGCCAAGATCGTTTTTCCGTTGCTGTTTTTGTATTCCGAACCGTTTTCGTAAGGCGGATTTTTCAATAATTCATGGGCTATTTGGCTGATTCCATCAATATTTCGAATACTGCGTTCTGCTAATTTTTGTTGGGCGGTGTCGTTTTGGATTAGGCGTTTTTTTGAGTGAATTTTGATATAACCTTCTTTATCAACAAAATAAATTTCGGCTTTTTTATAAAAACGGTAGGTATTGATGCGTTCGACAAAATCGTTGAGGTAAAAACCAACCCCTGCTATACCCTTGAAGTTTTTGGCAGAATCCACGATTGCCAAATCGATAAAGATCATAAAAGAACCTTCGCGGAAATTGGTCTGAAGCGTATGCTGTTTTCGGCTGTTTTTTAAATCAAAATACCAAGCCGCTTGGCGTTCTTTGGGTTTGATCTGTTCGAGCATTCCTGTTCCGTCATAGCGGGTCAGTGTAGTATCAGAGGCTATAAAAGTGGTAAGTGTATATTCGTTTTTGCGGCTGTAGGTTTCCTGCATATTTTGCAGATATTCCATGATTTTTGCCTGATTCTGCCCTTCCTTCGCCAAAAGATCAAAAGTATAGGGGTTCGTGGCGATCAGCGAAGCAACCGTAAGCGGAATCGAAAAATCGGCTTTGATATTGGCATAAAGCCCATCAAGCATGAGAGGTAGTTCATTTTCAAGAACGGCTTTGCGTTCCCTTTTTTGGGAAAAAGTATAATTTACGAGGCTTATACTACCAGATGCAAACAGCAAGACAACGATTACACCAATAATAATTTTGGTTTTGATACTGCTGTTCAAAAAAAAGGGCTTCATTGGAAATTGTTGTTTGAGGAGCAAAATATTTCCAAAAATTGCAAAAAAATAATTAATTAGCCAAAATGTCGGCTTTTAAATATTTTTTTTAACAAAAAATGCCCTTTCTACCATTCAGGGCGTTTCATGATTTCAGAAAGAATGAAAGCATTTCGAAGCGATTCAGGATTTTTCAGAAATTCCAAAAATTTACTTTTTTGTTCCAGTTCATGCCTATAGGCTTGTGCCTGTTTGCTATCTTTCCATTCTATGAGTGTTTGGGCATCGGGTTGGGCGGTTCGGCTAAATTTATACCCCTCTGGTGCGGCTGAAGTTTTAGCATTTCTTTCCAAAGAAATCGCAATTCGGGCATTTCTTTCCAAACTTTCCTTTGAAATAGGCATATTGGCGCTTAGGCGATTATGCCCATATTCTTCCAAAATACTGGCATAAGTAACCGTAGGTTTTTGGGTTTTGTGTTTGTCTTGAATGATTGGTTTGACTTCTTTGGCTACAAAAACAGGCTGTTTTTCGATAGTTCTTGTATGTGGAGAAACGATTTGTGAGGGGATTTGCTCCTCTTGCATTTTTTGATTTCTTCGCCAAGCCGCAAAGCCGTAAATAGCCGCAACGACCAATATCCACACAAGAATATACATAGGAATAGGAGATTATTTTTTGGAAAAAACTTGAACAAATATAGCTAATTATTCTTAGCTTGGATCGGAAAAAGCAATTTTTGTTTTGTAAATTTGTAATGTAACATAGGCTCGTAGCCTGTGTCTGCAAAAAACACAGGCTAAAGCCTATGTTACAGAATATTAAATTTTTTGAATATGTACTACCCTTCAGACCATTGGCTTTACCGTTTGAAAGCCGAAATACAGAAAATAGAACCGTCTGCCCAACTGATTTTGTACGGAAGCAGGGCGAGAGGCGATGCACGCCCTGATTCGGACTGGGATTTGTTGCTTTTGACCGAAAAAAAGGAAGTTACTCGACCTGTCGAGAGGGCATTGCGTATGCCTGTGTTCCTTATGGAATTGGAAATAGGCGAACCGTTTAGCTTACAAATTTTTCCTAAATACGATTGGAAACATAAATTTTATATTACGCCTTATTTTGAAAATATACAAAAAGATGGGATTGTGTTATGATTACGGAAAAAGAACGCCAAGATTACATTCGGTATCGAATAGAAAAAGCTGAAGAAACATTTAAAGAAGCCGTTTTAATGGCTACGAATCAGTTTTGGAATGCTTGTGCAAATCGGCTGTACTATGCTATTTTTTATGCTATTACGGCTTTACTTCTCAAAAATGGTCATGCTACTCAAACCCATAAAGGCGTAAAAAACGTATTTTTTCAACATTTTGTTCGAACAAACATCATGACACAAGAGCAAGGTTATTTACTTTCAGAACTTTTCGACAAACGCCAAGCGGGTGATTATGCCGACTTGGTCGATTGGACTGAAAAAGACATTTTTCCCCTAATCGAACCTACAAAAGACTTTATCCAAGCGATCAAAAATCTGATCGAGGCTAAATCTGAAAACTAATTTTTCGACTCCTAAAATCCATCTGCCAAACAATTATTATTCTTAATTTATTAATGATTTGATAATTTTTTGAAAACTAATTTTATATACTTTTGGCAATAAAACAAAACACAATTTGATCAATGAGAAAATACGTAGACCTCATTCGGCACACTTTTTATTTTGATGGCGAGGATTTTGCCGTCCAAAACGGCGAATTGTATTTTCATGGTGTGCAGCTTGCGCCCATTGTAGAGCAATACGGAACGCCTTTGCGTTTTACATATTTGCCCAAAATAAGCCAAAATATCCAAAAAGCGAAGTCTTTGTTTGCTTCTGCTATGCAAAAAGTAGGTTATGAGGGCAAGTACAATTATTGCTATTGTACCAAATCTTCCCATTTTAGTTTTGTAGTAGAGGAGGCGATCAAGAACCAAATTGGGCTGGAAACTTCCTCTGCTTTCGACCTCGAAATTATTATGGCTTTGCACCGAAAAGGCTTGATAGATAAAAACCAAACGATTCTACACAACGGCTACAAAGACCCGACTTATACGGCGGCTATTCGCCAGATTCTACATAGCGGTTTTCAAAATTCGATCCCGATCCTCGACCATACTTCCGAAATTGAGGCTTATGAGGGCGCACCACTAACGCAAATTGGACTACGATTGGCTACAGACGAAGAACCGCATATGCAGTTTTATACCTCTCGTTTGGGAATTCCTTTGAAAGAACTCTTGGCTTTTTATGAGCAAAGGCTTAAAAACCAATCAACTATCAAGCTCAAACTACTGCATTTTTTCGTCAATGCGGGCATCAAAGATACGGTACATTTTTGGTCGGAACTGAACAAGATAGTTTATACGTATTGCGAACTTCGCAAAATATGCCCCGATCTCTCAATTTTGGACATTGGCGGCGGTTTCCCAATCAAAGATTCGCTTGGTTTCCAATACGATTATGAATACATGACCGACTCGATTGTAAAAAATATTAAACAAGTCTGTGATGAACACAACGTGCCTGTGCCTGATATTTACACCGAATTTGGCTCTTTTACGGTAGGCGAATCGGGCGGAATTATTTTTTCGGTTTTGGAAAAAAAGCAACAAAACGACAAAGAACTTTGGTATATGCTGGACGGTTCGCTAATTACGCATCTGCCTGATGTCTGGGGCATGAACCAGAAATTCATTATGTTGGCGGTTAATAATTGGGAAAATGACTATCATCACGTGCATTTGGGCGGGCGAACTTGCGATAGTATGGATTATTACACTTCCGAAAAGCACATTGCCAAAATTATGTTGCCCAAATCGGACTCGAAGCAATACATTGGTTTTTTCAATACAGGGGCGTACCAAGAAAGTTTGGGCGGTTATGGCGGTATCCAACACTGCTTGATTCCTGCGGCTCGGCACGTCATTATTGATCGAGATTCGCAAGGCGAAATTCACCACCATCTTTTTAGAGATCAACAAAACAGTGCAGAAATGCTTAAAATTTTGGGATATGCCCAATAAAATCAAAAAAGGCACTTTGATAAGTGCCTTTTTTGTGGTCTATAAAATTATACTTTCAAAAATTCATGAAAACACCCAAAACGATTCCCAATGTTCGTTTCGAGCCTGAAACAGGTTGTGAAATTTTACAATTTTTTACGGATTTCGAATCGGGGCTTTTAATCGTAATTACAAATCTGATTGATCAAAAGCAAGGGGAAGATTTTGGGAATGGAGCAAGGGGCATCATCACGAAACAGTACGTAATTGATCCCAAAACACAAGAAATATTGACTCCTGAAATTTGGAAAGGCTATTTTTCTTACGAACCTGTCGAAATATTTAGTGAAGATGGACTTTACAAACTTGTTCGTCAAAGGATTCACGAAGTTCAAAAAAACACGGATTTGTGGCAAGAGGAAATTAGAGAAATTGTTTCAGGGAAACTCATTAGCTCTTCGAAAAGTGTGGCTTTTCACGAAAAGAAGCAAGAAAATTTATTGGAAAGAAGAAAAAAACAAGAACAGCAAGAAAAAGAATGGTCAAAAAAACGAAAAAATGAACCCAAGCAGTTTTGCGGACATTGCGAAAAAGAAGTTGCCTATAATGCCCGTTACCCAAAATACCTTTGTTCGGAATGTTGCTCCAAACTGACTGATTCCGAAGGACGGACAGTAGTTTTTTCCAATACAGGTTTTATGGGAACAGGTTGTCAAGGCTATTACAAAAATACAGAAGCACAAGAATTGTATAATTCGACTATTTGTTATATCGAAAAAGAGAAGTTTGTGGCAGATGAAGAAAAATTTGGCGGAATAGTGATTCAACCTTGCGGGTTTTATGAGGAATAAAGCCCTCAAGGTCTTGAAGATTTTGAGGGCTTGTAATTTGCAAACTTACTGCTGTTTGTATTCTTGCAAAAGAACCTGTATTTCCAAAATTAGCTTGTCGACATCTTCACGATTTGTGACACTGTAGAAGCCTCTGATTCGCTTTTCTTTATCAATCAAAATCAATTTATCGCTGTGAATAAAATCGGCTTTTCCGCCATCTCCAGCCTGAACAGGCAAAAAATAAGCACATCGAGCCAATTCATAAATCGTTTTTTTGTCGCCTGTAACAAAATGCCAAAAGCCTTTTTGGTAACGGTTGCGTTCAGCGTATTCTTTTAAAACAGCAATCGTATCGTTTTGGGGATCAACGGTATGCGAAAGCATTCGAATGTCAGGATTGTTTTTGAAATGGTCTTGCACACGGTAGAGTTCGGAAGTCATGACCTTGCAAATATCTGGACAGCGGGCAAAAAAGAAATCTGTAATATAAATTTTTCCCTCAAAATCCTTTTCTGTAATCGTTTCGCCGTCTTGGGACAGAAGGTTAAAAGGCGGAACACGGTGCATAGTATCGGCTACTGGTGCAAGGCAATCGGCAGATTTTGGGTTTAGCACTGCCAAATGGTATTCGTTTTTACCAAATTGTTTCAAAAAAAGAAATACAAAAACAGGAATCAGTAAAATGCTTATGACAAGAACAGCACGCAAGCGAGGAGTCATGGTTTTTATGGTTTATGGTTTGGGACAAAAATACCAAATTGGAAATAAAAAATAATTTTTATGTAATAAAATATCATTTTTAAAAAAATTATTGCAAAATTTGCAAGATAAGAATTTAACCCTAATAGAAAACGCAATTTGGTATATGGAAGATAAATCACTGAATTTGGAATTAGATGCCTTGGACTTCGAGATTCTGGGACAGCTCAAGCGTGATGGTCGGAAGTCTTTTACGGAGATGGCGGACGAAATGAATGTTGCGGTCAATACGATCCGCAATCGTTATAACCGCTTAGTGCAGGAAAATATTTTACACATTATTGGCTGGGTTGATCCTGTTTTGACGGGTTTTAATTCCTACGCACGAGTCATGGTGCAGGTCAAACCGAAGGATCGGGTGCGGAGTGTTGCGCTGGAACTCCTTGATGTTAAGCAAGTTACCTTCATGGCGGTTACTTCTGGGGTCTATGATCTGGAGATCAACCTGATGTGCAAAGACAACAAAGAACTCATGGAAGTGATGTACCAACAAATCCATAGAATAGAGGGCGTGCATGACACTCACACCACTATCTATCTCGAAATCCTCAAATGGGCATCGCATGATGTGAATAATGTACTTGCTGAAAAATCGCGCAGGGAACAGGCGGTTGAGAGTTTAGAAACGGATACCTTCTTCAAAAAGAAACAAGAATAAAAAAAGGCGCATTTTCGGAGGTTTTCATACAAAAAAATTGTAACTTTATGCCTCGAATGTGCTTTTATTAATACCCAAATCCAAACGACTTATATGGACGCTTTGATCGAAGATTTCAGGAACGAATGGAATAGAAAGCCCAAAAGTGTGCTGATGAAGCTCATCATTATCAATTTGGGAATATTTCTTGGCTTGCTTTTATTGCCCGTTTTTTGGCGACCTATCGACAGTTGGCTTATTGCTTTGTTTTTTATCCCTGCCGATTTTTCCGATTTTTTGGCACGCCCTTGGACTTTGCTAACCTATTCTTTTTCGCATAAAAATTTTTTCCATATCCTGTTCAACCTCTATGTATTATATTGGTTTGGGCGGCTTACAACTATGGAAATTGGCAAAATGCGGCTTTTAGCTTTGTACCTCTACGGTGGCGTTGCGGGCGGAATTTTGTACTTAGTTCTGTATAACAATTTGCCCTTTTTTGTCCAAAACAAACCCGAATTGGGCATGGTCGGGGCTTCGGCAAGCATCTATGCCATCACGACTGCTATGGCAACTTGGATGCCCAATATGCGTATCCAAATGATTTTTATTGGCGAAGTTCGTCTAAAACACCTTGTTTTGATTACGATTTTGCTTTCGTTTGCAGGTTCTCTGGGTTCGAACGCAGGCGGCAATATTGCCCATTTGGGCGGGGCGGCTTTGGGTTTTTTGTTTGCTTGGCAACTCAAACAAGGCAATGATTGGTCTTTACCCATTCGCAAAACCGCAGAATGGATAGAAATGATGATGAAACCCAAACCCAAGTTTAGGGTAAGCTATAAAAGTGATAAAAAGGGTTCGAAAACCAACGAAGCAGGAGCAGACGCACCCGATCAGGATCAGGTAGATCGCATTCTCGACAAAATTTCGCAGTCGGGCTATGACAGCCTTACGACCCAAGAAAAACAAATTTTGTTTAATGCAAGCCAGAAAAAAACGTAGTGAATCCGAAAAAGTCCTGTAAAATGGACTTTTTTTTTCATTCTTTATGTACTTATTTTTTTTTAATATCTTTGTTTAAGAACAAAATAAAGGAAAAATGCAATTTGCTGATATAAAAAATGATATTGCTTTTCGCAAGATTTTTGGAAACAACACAAAAAAAGAAATTTTAATTTCGTTTTTGAATGCAGTCCTAAAATTAGAAAAAACAAGACAAATTATGTGGGTAGAAATTCTCAACCCTTACCAAATTCCTATTGTATTGGGTGCAAAATCGTCTATTTTGGACGTAAAAGCCAAAGACAAAGCAGGAAATGAGTACATTGTAGAAATGCAAGTAACAGACAAAATTGGTTTTGACAAAAGAGTTGTTTATTACAGTGCCAAAAGCTATTCGGCACAACTCAATATTGGCGAAGATTATTTCAAACTCAAACCTACTATTTTTATAGGTATTTTGAACTTTGCATTTTTGGAAAATCCTCATTATTTGTCAAGACATTTGATTTTAGATGCCGAAACGCAGGAGCATAAATTAAAGGATTTGGAGTTTAATTTTATAGAATTACCTAAGTTCAACCAAAAAAAACAAGAATTACAAACTTTGATAGAAAAATGGGTTTTTTTTATCAAAAATGCCGAAAATATCGATCTTATTCCTGAAAACACCGATGACGAAGGGCTAAGAAGCGCTTACCAAGAGGCGGATCGGCACACATGGACAAAAGCGGATTTGGAGGCGTATAGTTATGCACGTTTGCGTGAAACAGACGAAATAGCAAGAGAAATGCTTGTTGAGGAGAAAAAAGCAATCACCATTGCAAAACGGCTTATCAAACGCAATTTAACAAATGAGGAAATAGCAGAATATACAGGTTTATCACTTGAAAAAATAGAGGAACTTCGAGATGAAACAGCGTGAGAAGGAAATTTACTTTGAAGTAAAAGAAACACCTTGTAATTAATTGAAAAACAATGCCTTATCAACCCAAACCTACAGACGAAGATTGGCGTTCGAAAGAAGGCGATCCGCATCAAATTTTTCACGAGGCTTTGGATAAAGCCTTCGAAAATACCCATGAGGAACGGGAAATTTTTGTACCTACTATGTTTGGCTTAACTGCTGAAGGTAAGACCATGCCTGTCGAATACAAAACCGAAGGATCGAAAAAAGCAGAGGTAAGTGTTGATTATGGACACGAAAAAACGGGGTGTGTGGATTGTCCGCACGTGGGTTGGAAAGACGGAGAAAAAGGTATTAAACGCCAAAAAGGGCATATTTTGCTAAATTTTGTGCCTGCGGGACGAACAGATAAGAAGTAATAAAATGACACAAACCGAAAATTATATTTATCTTGCCGATCACCCTTGTCAAGAACTTTCGGCGGTATTTTCCGAACTCAATATTGATTTCGAAATTATCGATCAGGAAAAATATGCCCATTTTTTAAGTCAATTTTTAGAAAAATATAGTCAAAATCCATTTTATAAATATCCGATTTGGGGAAACCTAAACGAAGAATCGACTTTTTCGGTTTCTCAACCTTTTGCGTGGCTATGGTTCGAAGAACTTTTGGCGGACAAAGCAATCATTGTTTTTTTTGATTTGCATAATGCCCCTACAGCCCTAAAAATAGCGAATGGAGCAGACTTGAAAAAAGGTTTGGAAAATTGCTCAACGTTCAATTTTTATGTAAGCGATCCCGATTTGGGGTTTTATTTCGCGTTTTGTGATGACCACGAAATTTTAACGGCAGGCGGAACAGCCATGCCTCTTTTGCAAAAGTATTACTTGAAACTCGAAGCCCAAAAAATCATGGATTTATTCGAACAAGAAACCCTCGATTTAGCGGCTTTAGAAACCCAAACGCAAGAATTATTGGGGAAAATAAAACAGGGTTGAAGGAATACAGGTTTTTTCTTTTATTTTTGCTAAAAAACATATTTACCAAATCCATGAAAAATTATCAAGTTCGAGATTTTGAAAAAGACGGTTACGAAAAAGCCCAAATGTACTTGGGAGATATTGGTGTGTTTGAACAAGAATTGATGACTATTTTTTATACCGAAGCAGTAGATAAAGAAATTACTAAAGAAATAGAAGATTATCAGTATGATATTGAAGAAACAGAAAAAACAAAATTTGATCTGAATCCTCAAATTTATGAACTACAACAAAAAATCAAAAAAATTGATAATCAAAAAGGTTTTATAGAATATTTAAAGAATAATCCGAGTAGGTTATTATCAGAATTTAAATATGATTTTTTATCGATTTTGATATCCATTTCATCAATTATTTTATTTTTATACAGTTTTTTTCTGTTTTTTCTTTATTACAATAGCGATATTTTTGTGGTATTTTTCGCCCTAATACTGGGTTCATTCGCTTCACTTTTATTACTTTCTATTGGTATTGAAAAACATAAACTAAAATTACATCGCTTGGTTTTTTTAGCTTTACCCATAATTCCTGTAATGCTTTTGTTTTCAAAATGGCAAGCTTGGTCGGAATATGCTATTTTAGTTTGTTTTGTGTCATTTTTAAATATATTATTTCCTTCCATATCCTATTTTATTTTTCCAAAATCTACATTGTTATTCGGTGATTTCATTAAAGATGGTTATTTAGCACAAATAAAAGATTTAGATGATAGAAAAGAAGAATTACAACAACAAATCAATAATTTAAAAGAAAAAATACAATATACTCTTAGAACTCTACCTGATAGTTCTATTCAAGAACATAATTTCGTAGTTTTTGAAAAAGGGTGGATTAAATATTTGTCCGAAAAATACCAAAACGAAGCATTACTCGAACATATCCAAAAGATTAATCAGATAAAGAATACTGTGCTTAAAAATATGCAAAATCTTAACAAACCTATATTGGCAATGCTCGATAGTGAAGCTCATGAGGCTATGCCTTATGCCTTGCGTCAGTTTTATATCACTGATTATCAATGTATTAAAGAAATACAAATCAGCCCGATAGAAGCTAACAATCAATTTATTGTCTTCTTAGGATACAACGGTGACGGCAAAACCTCTATTTTGCAGGCTTTAGGTATTGCATTGTGTGGGAATGAATATACAAATGATAACAAAATAGGTTTATTCATAGGTTCGCCTACAAGCCATATCGAACTTCAAGTTCAAACGCCTAAAAAACAAGTTTTAAATACTTTTTTTGGAAAGAATAGTTTTTCAATAGAAAGTTTAGAAATAGCAATAGGTTACGGGGCATCTCGACTACAGTTACAAAATAAACAAAGCACTCAAAACAAAAAAATACAGGCAAGTTCCATGGTTAGTTTGTTTGATAGCCGTTTGGAACTACAAAATATTGAGTCTTATCTCGATACTTGGCAAGCGCATAACCTTGTTCGTTACAAAGCTGTTTTGCAAATTTTGACCGATTTATTGCCGAATATCGAAAAAATATATTCGGAATATGATGTTAAAATTAGCCAAAATATTTATTATTATCAGGAAGTTGGCAAAGCCGTAGTACAAGACCACCTTTCAGCAGGGCATAAAAGTATTGTTGCCATGATCGGGGATATGATCATTCGCCTTGCCGAAGCACAACCCGAAATTAACGATCCGAAAAAATTTGGCGGGATCGTTTTGATAGACGAATTAGAGGCACATCTTCACCCCAAATGGCAACGTGAATTTCCTAAAATTTTGTCCGAAATTTTCCCTAAAGTGCAGTTTATTGTTACAACTCATTCGGCTATTTGCCTCTTGGGAATGCCCCGAAATACGGCTTTCTATAAAGTGCAACGCACTGAAAATGAAGGAACTACGGTAGAGAGGATTGAGATTGATGTGGCAAATTTGACACCGAACTTGTTATTGACTTCGCCTCTTTTCGGCTTGGAAGATATTTTTAGTACGCAGTTTTCGTCTGTCGAGTACTTACATACAGGGGATTTTTTTGAGGATAAAGATACTCGCAAAAATGCCAAAGAAAAACTAAAAGCATTGCTCAAACAGCAAAAAGAGGAGGCGGATCATGCGAAAAGTGAATAAAAATTTTTCGGTGTTGGCTTTGCGAAAACGCCAAGTAGCCTACGAAACGGATTTGTTGAATAACAAGGAAAGCAAACAATCGCATTGGTCGAATATCAAAACGGCTTGTATGGACGAATTAGTAGGATTGTATCATTCAAAATGTGCCTATTGTGAAACAAAAATATATCAATCTGATAACACGATTGAACACTATCGTCCAAAAGCAAAAGCTAAGTATTATTGGTTAGCTCATGAATGGACAAATTTTTTACTTTGCTGTCCTAATTGCCAAGACGATAAAAAAGGGAAGGGTTCGAAATTTGAAACTGAAAATATGCCCAATTATCAAGCACCTTTGTTAGCTGATGGCAAATTAGACTATGAAAAATGCCGTTTGGATAGTGAATATTTGTTGGCGGAGAAACCTTTGATTCTTAATCCCGAAATCGATGATCCTGCTCAATATTTGGTTCTCGATCCTGAAAACGGATATTTATTAGCTAAAGATGACAATCTAAAAGCCAAAACTACGATTCGAATCGTTAATTTGAATAGAGAAAATCTATACAGTAGGCGGCTGCAAATTGTAGAGGATATTTTTGAAAGAACATACTGGCAGTATGAGGTTTTTGTAGAGCAAAAACTACCCGATCCGCTTAATTTAGCCATAAAAACAGTAAAAAAAGAAATTCAGAAAAAAGCCGAAAGCCCTATTACCGAATATTCTTTTGTGTGGCGTTACCTTGCCGAAAATTTTGAAAATATTTTGACAAAAAATTAAACTAAAACTATTTTCCAATAGGTTCTTTACTACCTAAAATATTGAAAATTAATTCATTAAAACTATGAACCACACGACCGAATTAGTCATTTCTGCTACGCTTGATGTTCGAGAGGTTTTCGAAACACAAAAAAATTTCGCCCAAAAACTGCGTTTGAGTTCCGTAGAGGAACGCATAGCCAAACTAAGGCGTTTGGAAAAACAAATTATGGCGTATCAAGACCGCATTTGTCAGGCAGTTTTTGATGATTTTCGAAAACACCCGACCGAAACTTTGGCTACCGAAGTTTTTTTGGTACTTTCCGACATCAAACACACCATTTCGCATTTGCGAAAATGGACAAAACCAACAAAAGTAGGTACGCCTTTGCCTCTGTTTGGTACTTCGTCCTACATTCGGCACGAGCCTAAAGGCGTTTGTTTGATCATTTCGCCTTGGAATTATCCTTTCCAATTAGCCTTCAGTCCTTTGGTTTCGGCTATTGCGGCGGGAAATTGTGCCGTCATCAAACCTTCGGAAATGACTCCGAATACTTCGAAAGTCATGGCGAATTTGGTGCGGGAAACTTTTGCCAAAGAAGAAATTGTACTTATCGAAGGCGGGGTCGAAACCACTACCGAACTTTTGGCATTGCCTTTTAATCATATTTTTTTCACAGGAAGTCCTGCGGTTGGAAAGATTGTGATGGCGGCGGCGGCAAAACATTTGACTTCGGTTACATTGGAATTGGGCGGAAAATCGCCTGTGATTATTGACGAAACGCCTGATTTTGAACTGATTGCGGAACGTTTGGTTTGGGGAAAGTTGGTTAATAATGGACAAACTTGTATTGCTCCTGATTATGTTTTTGTGCCGAAAAATAAGGAAAACGAATTGGTAGCGGCTCTGGAAAAAGCGATCCAAAAATTGTATAATTCCAGCGGAAAAGGGATCGAAAACGAAGCCTCATACTGCCGAATAGTCAATGCCCGACACTTTCAAAGGATCAATCAACTCATTGCCGATTCGGTCGAAAAAGGGGCTAAAATAGCGATAGGGGGCAAACTCGACATGAATGATCGGTTCA
The DNA here is from genome assembly GCA_013297565.1 of Cytophagales bacterium. Lineage (GTDB taxonomy): Bacteria > Bacteroidota > Bacteroidia > Cytophagales > Thermoflexibacteraceae > JAAFHK01. The sequence goes on along the minus strand of JAAFHK010000032.1, from coordinate 1,521 downwards.
TAAGCCCTACGGTTTTGACCGATCTCAAACCTGATATGAATATCATGCAAGAGGAAATTTTTGGACCCGTTTTGCCTGTTTTGACTTATCACCACCTTTCCGAAGCCTTGCAGTTTATCAACGAAAACGAAAAACCTTTGGCTTTGTATATTTTCAGTAAAAACCAAGAAAATATACAACACATTCTCGACAATACAAGCGCAGGCGGCACAACCATCAACGATTGTATGTTGCACATTTCCAATCCCGATTTGCCTTTTGGCGGGGTAAATAACAGCGGAATCGGCAAAACGCATGGGTTTTATGGATTCAAAGAATTTTCGAACGAAAGAGCCGTTTTACGCCAAAAATACCGTTGGACTTCCGTTAGTATGCTTTATCCGCCCTATACGCCCAAAGTTCGCCGTTTGGTGGATTGGTTGATGCGGTTTTTTTAAGCAAAATTTTTTGACAAGAACTGAAACAGGTCTTCGTGCAAATTAAGGCTAAAGAAAAAATTCATGGGTAAATGTATTTGCCCATGAAAAAATTATTTTTTGACATTATTAACCTGTTTTTTTATTGAAAAAAGCTGTTTTATGAGTATTTTTCGTATATTTGGGAAAAATTACTGAAATGCTTTGTCAAGGTTTTATTTAAAGTGGTCATGCTCTTTCCAAATTTTATGAATTGTGTAGTATGTAAAAATGGCTCGACCGAAAACGGAAAAGTGAGTCTTGTGTTCGAGAGAGGCGAGCGGTAGTCTTGGTCAAAAATGTGCCTGCGCAAGTTTGTGCTACTTGTGGGCATTATTATTTGAGTTCCGAAATAGCCAAAAAAGTATTACAACTTGTGCAAGAGGCGTTTCAAAAAAATACAGAATTGCAAATTATCAAATTGCCCATAGCGGCATAACAAAAAACCCCGCAAGGTTTTCAAAACTTTGCGAGGTTTAACATCTACCTCTGCACTGTTACCCTCTCGGGTTTTGTTCCTTCAAAAAACCAATCTTTTCGGCTAAATCCGCAATGCGTTTTCCAATAATTGGATTTTTTCTTTCAAAAATTACCTTTATTGATCTTTCAAGGCTAATTTGTTTTCAAAATATTTCCTTAGTTTCAGCTTTTTATCAAAAAAACAGCAAAATTCTAATAAATTTCCTTGCAAAACACGAATTTAAACCTTTAATTTGTTCATACTAAATTTTTTTTCACTCTTAAACTTTTTTGGGTTATGAAAAGGATCGTTTTTGTTATTTTGTTTTTGGTGTTTGTGGCGAATAGTGGCAAAGGGCAAACACAAACGGCTTTCTCTTTTGATGGGATCAAAATTACGCAGGCACAACACGCTATAATAAGCAAGGCAGTGAAACTGAATTTGCCTCAAGCTAACGAGTTTAGTTATTCGTTTCTGTTTGGAAAACAGGCTATATAGGAGTTAGAGATAAAGCAAGTTCAAAAATAGGTTTATTGGATTTGACAGGAAAGGAAGTAGTGCCTTTAGTTTATGATTCGTTATTTGATTTTCAGGAAGTAGGTTTAG
>JAAFHK010000319.1 GCA_013297565.1 Cytophagales bacterium | reverse complement strand
ACACATTTGCGTTCGAAAATAAAATCCAACATTCCAGAAGTTCCCAAACTTCCACCCGAACGGTTAAAAGAACTGCGAACATTGGCAACGGTTCGAGTAGGGTTGTCCGTAGTACATTCGACCAAGATGGCAATACCGTGTGGTGCATAACCCTCATAAACCACTTCTTTGTAGTCCTCTTGGTCTTTTGAGGAGGCTTTTTTGATTGCCCTTTCTACATTTTCTTTGGGCATATTGGCAGCGCGGGCGTTTTGGATAATGGCGCGCAATTTCGAGTTCGATTCAGGATTTGCTCCGCCCGCCTTGACTGCCATAGCGATGTCTTTGCCGATTCGTGTAAAAGTTTTCGCCATCTGCCCCCAGCGCTTCATTTTGCGGGTTTTGCGAAATTCAAATGCTCTTCCCATAGTATTTTTTGTATCTAAATTTTTATTGCGTTGCGTTATGAATGCGCAAAAATAGTCCTATTTCCGCATCATTTCCAAATTTGGAATTACTTTTCCTACTCCCATTGCTTCATAAACCGTAGCTTGGATCAGGTTTCGAGTGCCTAAAGTAATCAGTTTGGAATTCGATCCGCCATTTGGATAGGTGCGATTCGAGCAGAGGATAAAAACCAAATCGTAGGTAGGATCAACCCAAGCCGAAACACCTGTATAGCCTGTATGCCCGTAGGTCAGCTCCGAACAAAGCCCCGATGAGGGACCTCCGTACCCCTTAATGGGTTTGTCCCAGCCGAGTCCTCGCCTGTTGTAATTATTGATTCGATTATGGGCAAAGAAAGGCACTGTTTCAGGTTTGAAATAGTCTTTTCCGCCGTATTTTCCATTCTGCAAAGTCATTTGGAACAGAATCGCCAAATCGTTAATGGTACTAAAAACTCCCGCATGACCGCCCACTCCACCCAAAATAGCCGCATCGGGGTCATGAACGTAACCTCGAACTTCCATTTTTCTTAATTTTTTCTCGATTTCGGTCGGAACTATGCGCTCCGCTTCCATTTTTTCCAAAGGATTGTAACTCATGGCTTCCAAGCCCAAAGGTTTGTAAAAAGTTTCTTCCAAAAAAATAGGCATGGATTTTCCTACTTGCTTCTCTATCAGACGCTTGAGCATATAAAAGCCCACATCAGCATACAAATAACCATAGACTCCTTCGCTAATTTTGCCTGTTTTTCGCAACTCACTTGCTTTCAACCATTCCCAAATATTTTCCTCAATTTCCGTCCGAACGTACAAATTTTCGCCAACTTTCACTCCAAACGAATCGGAATGATTTGGTTGGTAAAATCTGGGGTTCAAATCGCCTTTTTCCAAAGTTCTCCACCAATACGGCGTACTTTGCACCAAACCTGCTTGGTGAATCAAAATATTTTTTAAGGTCAAGTTTTCCTTATTTGTTCCTTTCAGATCGGGCAAATATTTGGAAATTTTATCATCAAGATCAATTTCCCCCCGATCATAGAGGTGCATAACGCCCATCGTACTTGCTACGACTTTTGTTACCGAAGCCAAATCAAAAACGGCATCTTCTTGAAGGCTTTTCGTTCGTTCGTAGGTATAATGACCGTAATTTCTATGAAAAACAACTTTCCCTTTTCTTGCTACCAAAACCGACAGACTCGGCGTAGCGCCATGTTTGATGGCATAATTTGCCAAGCTATCAATCCGTCCCAAAACCTCGCTTCGCATTCCAACCGATTCAGGAATAAAATTATACTCCAAGCGGTTCAAAAAACGTACATTAGAACCCAAACCTTCTTTCAAAACAGGCGAAGCATTGACAGGAAAGCGAGAAGTATTGGCTACCGCCCCAAAAAGCACTTGCGGAACAGCCTGTTGAACGGTCAAATTGTCTTCATAAGCCGCCACCAAATAATCGGCTTGTTCGACGTATTTTAGGCTATAAGGATTGCCAAAAACTACGACCACCACCTTCGTAAATCCGTTCAGTTTTTCGATCATTTGGCTAATCTGTGGGCTGATTCCGTAACGGTTGGTGTGTTCTTTGTCCTGAAGCCCATGAATACCAATAATGACAACTTCTTTTTTCCAAAGGCGATCCACCAAACGGCTACATTCGCTTTCTTGAGCATTTTTTGGCAGAGTATGATGTTCGAAAGCGGCGTATTTGGAAAGTGTTTTTTGAAAATCGTTGTCTTTTACTGCCCCAACGACAATGGAAGCAAAATTTTTATTTGCCAAATCTACAAAAGGAAGCAGATTATGCGGATTACGAACTACTGTAATTGCTTGTTTGTAAAGCGTTTGTCGCAGGATTTGCGCTGGTGGATTTTGCAAATCTTTGACTACGTTCTGAAGCGGCACAAAAGTTTTGGATTTATCAGTAATCCCAATCAAATATTTGTGTTTTAGGATTTTACGCACTCTACGGTCGAGTTCTTCAGGTTTGAGTTTGCCTTCTTGCAATGCTTTTCGGATTTTCTCAAAAGCCGCTTTCATGTGTTTGGGTTGCAAAAGCAAATCGTTTCCTGCCAAAACCGCCTCCAGTTCGATGTCGCCTTCGGCTTTCGAGCCTGCGCCTTTCATGTTGAGGGCATCGGTGATAATCAAGCCTTCGAAATTGAGGTCTTTTTGCAAAAAATCCAATACTTTTTTTGACAAAGAAGCAGGACGGTTTGCCTGTTCGTCAAGGATTGGTACGTACAAATGCCCAACCATGACGGCAGGCAAACTATCTTTGATTGCCAAACGAAAAGGCAACAGCTCGACCGAATCCAAGCGGGCGCGGTCATGCAATAAAGTTGGTAAGGAAAAATGCGAATCAGTATCAGTATCTCCGTGTCCTGGAAAGTGTTTGGCAACAGGAATTACTTTATTTCGGAGGAGGTGTTTGGAGAAAGTAATCACATGGCGTGCTACTCTGTAGGGGTTTTCACCAAAAGATCGGTTGCCAATAATAGGGTTTTTCGGATTGCTATTTACGTCTGCCACAGGAGCAAAATTCATATTTATGCCAATTCTACGACATTGAAAGGCAATTTCTTGAGCAAAAGCCCCAATGAGTGAGTCGTTTTGAATAGCTCCCAAAGTCATATTTTTAGGAAAAACTAAAGTGCTGTCGAGGCGCATTGCCAAACCATTTTCGGCATCGAGGCTCGAAAAAAGCGGAATTTTAGCCAAATTTTGAAACCGATTGGCAAGGGTAGCCACTTTTGTAGGCGAACCTTGAAAAAACAAAACTCCGCCTACGTAGTATTTTTCGATAGCTTCATCTACTTGCTTGAAATGAAATTCTGTCTGGTTCGGATAGACATCAAAAACGAATAATTGCCCTATTTTCTGGTCTTCAGACATAGTTTTTAGTACGCTATCTGCCCAAAGGTTTTGGCGTTGGACAAAAATCATTTTTTCCAAAATATTTTCCAAAACCGCATTTTCTTGCCTAACAAGTGATTTATTCTGATTCCAATTACCAAGATCATTTGGCAAAAGCAAGGTCAGCAGCGCCCAGAACAGGGGGAACGCAAAACGCAACATATTTTGATTTTTTAAGTGTGTAAGATTCAATTTGGTCGTTTGTTTTTGTTTTCAAACGCCAAATATACTCAAAACTAAATTGTTTTGTGTCGTACAACGAACATTCTTGTTCGTTTTTGTGGCGAACAAGAAGGTTCGCTGTACAAAACCATTCGTTGATTGCGTATAAACACAAAACACTTCAAAGTATCAAATACGTTCTATTTGCGCAAAAAAAAAGTCCGATTAGCATCGGACTTTCGGTTTATCTTATCGTGATTTTGCCTGTTACAGGTCGGCTCTCATTTCCGCATTCATCTTTGAACTTGGCATAAACGGTTTTTAGACCTAATTTCGGAGAAAGCGTCCATTCTTTTTTGTCATTAAACGCCTCCCAAGCGGTTTCATCATCAAACTTTGGGGAGTTCGAAATCCACATAAAAGCCGCATCTTTGGTATTAAAATGCAAAAGAACGTCAAAACTATCAGTTAGCGTTTCGCCACTATTGACGACAACATTGCCTTGATGAATGGGCGGGTGCGTATCAAGAAGAATTGAAGCATCAACAGGGCGTTGGGATTCCTGTTTGCCGTCATATTTGAATTTAGCGTAGAGTTTTTTCTCTCCATCTGCCCCTTTAAGTCGCCATTCTTTTTTTGTTCTGAACGGCTCCCATTTTGCTCCAGTAAAAGTAGCATCATCACTAATCATCATTTCTTTTGCACCTGCGGCACGAAGTGCCAAAACAACTTTGTGTTCAAGATTATTGGTACAAATGGCATTGTCGTTAATTGTAATGTGTTCTTCGGATTGAGCATTTACGGCTGAAAGTCCAAAAAAGGCAAATAAGAATACGAGGGCGTTACGTTTCATGGTTATTTTAGATTTTGAATTAAAGATCATTTGTTTGGAAAGTTATTTATGTTCTAATACAAAAAAGTCCAATTTTATTGCTTTTTAGAGCAATTTTTTAGCTTATTTTAAGAAGATAATTTAGCTCTCGAACGCACAAACCTACCAACTTCTTTTGGTAAAAATACAAAAGTGCTTGAAAAATAAAAATTTTTTTTTCGAAAGATAGTAAGTTATTTCCTAAGGTTTTTAAATTGCAATCTAAAAATAAGCAAGCATGAATCAACTAAATTTTCCGAAGGAACAAGATATTCCACAGGAGTACCGCCTCGAGGGGCTGGTCGAAAATCGTGAATACCTGATAGATGGTGATTTTTACCATTGGAAAGGTGAAATGAAAGAAGTGTATTCGCCCGTATGCCTTCAAAATGCGGACGGAACGGTAAGTCCCAAACTGATTGGGAGTTATCCTGTCCTTAGCCCGACCGAAGCTTTGCAGGCTTTGGATGCCGCAATCAAGGCTTATGATGGCGGAAAAGGCAGATGGGCAATGATGCCTGTTCATAACCGAATCGAACACGTGGAGGCGTTCGTAAAACGTATGCGTAGCCAACGCAGCGAAGTGGTAAAACTTTTGATGTGGGAAATTGGTAAGAATCTGCCTGATTCCGAAAAAGAATTTGATCGAACAGTCGAATACATAGAAGAAACGATCAAGGCTTTGAAAGATATGGACAGGCGGGCGGCACAGTTCGTGGTCGAACAGGGCGTAATTGCCCAGATTCGGCGCGTTCCGCTTGGCGTTACGCTTTGTATGGGTCCTTACAACTATCCTCTGAACGAAACT
>JAAFHK010000318.1 GCA_013297565.1 Cytophagales bacterium | reverse complement strand
GCCAAGTTCAGCAAAGGATTCGGCAGTAATTCGGTTGCTTCCTTGCCCAAACCCAACGTTTTTTAGGTTAATACTTTCCCCTTTTTTCACTTCCTTGTCTTGAAATATGATTTTTTCGGGAGTATTTATTACATTCGTTACGACTGTTTTTACTTCGGCTGGGGGTTTAGGCACTTCTTCGGTTTTTTCCTCTTTTGGCGCAGCCGATGCGGGAATGAGTTCCATATCGTTTTTGCTTTGCACCGCAATAAAATTAGAAACGTCCCAAATTTTAATACTTGTTCCATTGCCCACAGCCGCCCAACGCCCATCGGGACTTGCGGAAATGGCATAATCCACGATTCCATCTTCATATTTGAAGCCTTTTGATTGGTTATAAAAAGTTTTGGCTTCTTGATTTTTGTTCAAATCCCAAATGGTCAAATGTCCGTTGTTGCTCACGCCCATAAGTTTGGTGCAATCAGCGGAAAAAGTTGCCATCATTACATCTGCATAATAGGGATCGCCTTTCATGCTGTAGGTTAGCGAACTGGTTTCGAGAGCCGTAGATACGTCCCAGACCTTGAGGCTACCGCCCTGAAAATCAACTACTGAAAGCAATTTTTTTCCATTCGGGCTAAAAGCAATGTAATCAATTTCTTCGGATTTTTCTTTGACTACGTACATACGGATTTTTTCGCCTGTTTCGAGGTTCATCAAACGCATACGGTTTTCATCACTCAAAATCGCAAATTTGCCATCAGGTCGGAATGCCACCGAATGCCAAGCAACTTTGCGGTCTATTTTATAATTTTTAATTTCTTTGCCTACTATTTTGTCCCAAATTCGGATTGTTTTGTCGGTCGATCCGCTGATGATGCGGTCGCCTCTGTCGGCAAAAGCCAACTGAATCACGTACCCAGTATGTCCTTTAAAAGTCCTAATTTCTTTGCCTGTTTTGGTTTCCCAAAGCCGAATCATATTGTCCTGCCCGCCTGTCGCAATCTGTTCGCCATCAGGACTGAACGCCGCTGCATTGATTATTTTGTGATGTTCGATAAAAGTGCTAAGGCGTTTTCCTGTCTGCACGTCCCAAACGCTTGCGGTACTGTCTTCGCTTGCACTCAACAGATATTTTGAGTCGGGCGAAAATGCCAAAAGTTTGATCGATTTAATATGTGCTTCCGCAATGCTTGTTTGGGGAGCATCTTGGGCGAAAGCAAGCCTCGAAAAGGCTAAAACGCTTAATATGAGTAGTTTTGTAGATTTCATGAGAGTAGGTTTGAGTATAAATAGAAATATGTTCTGTTAAAAACTTGTCGAACTTAAAAAATATTTTCAATATTAACAAAAAATTTGGAAAGAAATGGAATCAGAACTAAATCAGACCTACGGAAATCGGGTGAGGGTACGGGCGTGCGGTTTGCTTGTAGAGAACGATAAATTGCTCTTAATCAAACACTTAGGGCTTGGAAAAAACGGTTATTTTTGGAGTCCTGTGGGTGGAGGAGTAGGTTTTGGAGAAACTTTAGAAACGGCGGTTCGAAGGGAATTTTTGGAAGAAACGGGTTTGGAAGTGGAAATAGAACGGTTTTTATTTTCTTACGAATTTATTGGTCTGCCCTTGCACGCCCTTGAGTTTTTCTTCTTGGTGCGGCGAGTTGGGGGAGTGCTGCAAAAAGGAACTGATCCAGAAACGCACAAGCAAATTATTGATAAAGTACAATTTTTGTCATATAAAGAATTGCTTGCCGAATCCGCAGGCAACCGACATGGTATTTTTGAAAAAGCACGAAATTTGCTGGAATTATTGGAGATTCGAGGTTTGCAAGGAATTTGAAAATGCGTGTAAATTATTATCTTTGCTAAAAAATTAGTTTTCCTTCTAACAAATGCAAACTTTCATTCAAGAATCTACGCTATATCCCGATTTGATCCAACATTTGATCGAACAAGGTTTTAATGCTTTTGGCGAAACCAAATTCAAGGACGGTACTCGCCCCGATATTTTGTTTGAGTATCAAGGCGAAAAATTTGTGGTTGAAGTCAAACTCGATGCCCCGAAAATTGCTCTCGAAGCCGTTGCCCAAGCCACACAATACGCCAAAAAATTAGACACGCAAAATTTTATTGTGCTTGTTTTTCCTAAAAAACTCAAAGGGCAAGCGGTTTTGAGTACGGATTTTTTGAAGGAAATTGTGTTAAAAACCGAAATTTTGGTCTATGTTTCTACCAAATGGGTAAAAAATATTCCTTCGATTACTTTTATTGATTTTGTAGAGGAATTCAAAGAAAAACTTGAGAAAAAAGAACCTACCATCGATTTCGAAACCGTAGTAAACCGAATAAACGATTATGTAACCGATTTTAATTCAGCCGTTTATCAGTTCAATCAGGAAAGCCTAACCGAAGAAATTGTCGATAAATTGGATTTATTTTCCGCCATAGGCGATTTTAAGGACAAAGAAAGCGCCCAAAAACAAGTCTTGAATCTTGCCTCTTTTTTGCTTTTTAACCAAATCCTTTTTTATTATATTTTTCAAAAGAAAACCAAAGATAAAGTAGCAGAACTCACTGAAATTGAACAAGTTAAGGATATTCAAAACTATTTTGATCAAATTCAAGAGATCGATTATAAGTCCATTTACAAGATCAATATTTTGGGGCATATTCCGAACGAACCCTATTTTATTGGAAAATTAAATGATCTAATTGTGGGGATTCAGGGTTTGCGTGCCGAATATATTACACACGATTTGGCGGGGCGGTTTTTCCACGAACTAATCCCACACGAAGTCCGCAAAGTTTTAGCCGCTTTTTATACACACCCCAACGCCGCCGATCTCTTGGCAGGGTTGCTGATCGAAAACTATGATCAAAGCCTGATCGATCCTGCTTGCGGATCGGGTACGCTACTCGTTGCCGCCTACAAACGAAAACAATGGCTTTATGAAAAAGTGTATGGTTTTGCCCATCAAGCCCAAATGCACAAAAATTTTATAGAAAACGATATTACGGGTTTGGATATTATGCCTTTTGCGGCGCATATCAGCACCATTAACCTTACCATGCAAAATATCGAACAAATTACGAACGTAGTGCGGTTTGCGACAAGGGATTCTTTGGATTTGGCGAAACCCATGAATCGGGATCGGGTTGAAAAATTTGGGATTGACGTTGAAGGTTACAACGAAACCATACAAGGCACGATGTTCAAAATGTATGAACAAAAAGCCATTAAACAAGGCGCTTTGAACCCTGAAGGCGAAAGTGTGGGTTTCAAACTCACGCTTTCCGATATTGTGATTATGAATCCGCCGTACTCGGATAGGGAAAAAATGCCACAGGCTTGGCGCGACAAACTCAATGCGAACGAAACTTTACACGCCCATTGCGGTAATTTGGTCAATTTGTGGGGTTATTTTTTGGTTTTGGGCGATCTCTTGGTCAAAGAAAACGGTTTAGTCGGTTCAGTAATCCCGATCAATTTTGCAAGGGGCGGGGCAAGCGAAAAAATTAGGGAATTTATTTTTAAAAATCATACTATACGTTATATCGTAAAAACCGTAGGCGATATGGCGTTTTCGGAAGGGGCGGCATTTCGGGATATTTTATTGGTTACGGAAAAGAAAAAACCTGAACCTACGGACACGTGCCAAATTGTCTATTTCAAAAAAAGTATTCGCAGTTTCGAAAATGCCCAAATGCCTAAAATTTATAATAAAATTAGGCAAAATAAAACCGAAAGCAACGAAATCTACGATAGTTTCGCACTTACACAACAAGAACTACACGACAAGGGGGCAAACCTTATGCACTTCCTTTGGGCAAGCACCTACGAAAGTTATCAAGTCATTGATAATTTTTATAAAAAGCTGAATATCAATAAATTAATGAATTTTCCAAAAGGATTTGTAAGAGATTGTTTTAATTCGGCAAGTTTTAAAGGTTTGATTGATGCTACTTTTGTTACCAATCCGATGGGCGAAAAAAGCAGAACTGAACGAGCTTTTATGGTTTTAGAAAGTGTACAAAAAAATCACTTGAATATTCGGCTAAAAAATACGGATTTGCGCTACAAAGTGCCTAAAAAAGTCGTAAAAAAAGCCTTGCGCACCCTTACCGCTATCAAAACAATGGAAATAGGCGAGGAACACGATTATTGGATTGGTGGGGATTTTCCTGATTTTAAGGAAATCAAAAGCCTTTCCCATAAATTAATGGGTAAAGAAAATTTTGATTGGAAATTAGTAAATAAAAAAGCAGAAGGAAAATTGGTAAATTTAGTTTTTGCTATCAAATTTCGGCTTAATTCGGTTAATACTTCGTTTATTTCGTTTTTTTCAGAAGAGCTTTTTGTGCAGGCTGATGTTTTTAAAATTGTCCCTAATATTCCGATTGAACAAGCAAAATTAATTTGTCTTTTTTACAACAGCATTTTCAATTTAATTCAAATTTTATCAAGTAAAGGAGAAACTCAAGGAGGCTTTGGAATTATCCGAGAAACCGACCTTTTAGAGTTTCAACTCATTGATTACGAAAAACTTACAGAAAAAGATCGTGAAAAACTCTTATCAGTTTTCGATAAATGGCGGGCAGTGCCGTTTCCGAGTATTGTTGAACAGATCGAACAGCGTTTTGTAGGGCGAGTCGAGATGGACATGGCACTTTTGGAAGTTTTAGGTTACAAAAAAGGCGAAATTAATACAATCCTGCCCGATCTGTACGAGGTCGTTTTAAGGGAATTGAAAGGAGATTTTTAGTTGTAATAATAGATTTTTCAACGTTTATAAAACTTGAAGCCTTATAAACGTTGTTATACTGAAACTAAATTGGTTTTGATTGAGTATAAATAAAAAAGTATCATTTTTGAGGCAAAATTTCGAAATTAGTGCCATGACTTAGTTCGTGCCACAAATAATTTTGTGTAACTTACAAGCGTTTTTAGTATAGCTATATTTCTTGTAGATTTAAGGCTAAATGTGAGCAGGTAAGTACAATTATGAAAAATAAGTTTTGGCAAGTAATTGTTTCGATTTTGCTTATGCTACCTCTGAATTCGTTTGCCCAAAAATCAAACTTTTCAGATGGCTGGTTAGACCTCTCGGACTGGGACTTTGAGAAACAGCCTACGCTTTTTTTGGAAGGAAAATGGGATTTTTACTGGAAAAAACTTTACTTTCCTCATGATTTTGATACATTAAACCAAAAACCTGCACA
>JAAFHK010000317.1 GCA_013297565.1 Cytophagales bacterium | reverse complement strand
ATACAAAACCAATTTTGATTGAGTATAAAACCGATGCCTATTAGAAATTTGTTTTTTCAATAGCAAACTCCGTTTCTAAAACTCTTGGTTTGGGTAAATAAAACGACAGTGCCACACTCACCACAATTCCTACCGAAAGATTACTCACAAAATTGGAAAGTAAAATTCCGCCCATGCTGTGCATAAGTTCCGCATTTTGGCGTGCAAGGGCAATATTTGCTCCGTTTCGCAAGGCTTCTTGGGTAGCGTAGTGGAGCATATCTTGGTTAAAGTTGGGGTTTATGTACTCGAAGTACAAAATCATGCCGACCAAATTGACCAGAGCCGTTACAAACGCAATCTGTACCCCCTTGCCCAAAATTCCTGCTCCTGCTGCTTGTGTTTTACTTTCTTCCAAAAGTCCTAAAACCAAGAAAAAAGTAGGAAAAACGACCGAAAGACTTTTACTAACTAATTGCCAATCAAGTAGTTGGGTATAAAACCCCAGAGAACATTCTGCCGCATTCCAAGAAATGTAGGCTAAACCCGCCATCATTCCGTATTTTAATTCTGTTTTCATATTGAGTAGATAAAAATATTTTATTGATTGGTTCAAAATTACTACTCGAAAACGTAAGCTATTTACGGAGTAAGAAAAAATATTTCGGCATTAAAGTTTAATTTTGTTGAATTTTATGGGCAGAAAGGTTCGTACCAACTACTTGTTTTCTACCAAATTGCGAAGATAAGTTTCTGTATCAATATCTTACGAACAAGCAAAAGATGCGAGCAATCAGTAGGACTGAAGCCTATGCCACTTTTATTTTGCCAAAATTGCGTTTTAATCGAAAATAAAACGCTGTTTTGTGGTTAATTTTTCTGCGAAAAATTATCTTGCAAGCTCATTTAAGCCCAATTTCAGATGAAACAATTTGCAAGTTTGTTTCCATTATTTCTCAAAAATACCTTATTAACCAGTGTTTTTTTAGTTGCAATTGGGTTTATTGAGTATCTTATTTACCCAGATGCGAAAAACATTATTCTTTTTTTGAATGTTCTTCTTATGATTTTTGTTCCTTATTTTCTTTCCAAGCATTTTGAAGTATCGTTTTCCAAAAATTAAAATTGCTATTTTTTCTTTTTTTTGCGGAATTTATTTTGCTTCGGCGCTTATTTTTTACACAAGTCAAATGGTTTTACATCACGTTCTCAATCAAGAACGTAAAGTAGAGAGTGCTGAAACTATAAAAAAGAGATATGCAGAAGGTTATGAACAAATAGAGAAACGCATTGCTCAACGAAATGGCGGAAAGACTCGATTTGAAAAACAAGGCATGACCGCAGAAACCATATACCAAGATACGCTTGATAGTTATAGCATAGGAACTTTGGCAAGCAAACCTTTCCGAAACTTACCTTATTATCTCATTTTCAGTCTTTTAACTACGATTGCCGTTCTCAAATTCAATCAAAACGATCATGACTCATAGCCTTTTGGTCAAAGACCTTAGTTTGGTACTTGGCGGTACGCCTTTGCTTGCCTCACTTTCCTTCAGTATTCCGCAGGGCGAAATTGTTTGCTTGGCGGGGCGGAGCAGGAAAAACAACCCTTTTGCGTTGCATTACTCGTCAAGAAAGGCGGTTTCTTGGTAAAATTGAAGTTTTTGGCAAAACATCTCGTGCCGAAATCCTAAACCATTTGGGAGTGATGCTGAACCCTCATGCGCTGTACGATCACCTCACAGGCTCTGAAAATTTGGATATTATGCGCCGCTACTACCATTTGCCAAAAGAACGGATCGAGGAAACCTTGGCTTTGGTTGGGCTTTCCGAAGAAAGGAACAAACAGGTTCGGCACTATTCGTCGGGCATGAAACAACGTCTTTCGATTGGCATTGCTTTTTTGCACCGTCCGCCCTTGATCATTCTCGATGAACCTTTTAATGCCTTAGACCCCGAAGCCATCATCGAAGTTCGGCAGATTATCCGAAACCTAAGCCAAACCTTCCAAACGACTTTCCTCATTACCAGCCATTCGTTGGGAGATATGGAAAAAATATTGACCAAATTGCTGATTCTGAAAAAGGGAAAATTGGTTTATGAGGCAAGTCAAGCGGAATTGGAAATCGAAAAAACGCAAAAAGGAAAAACGATTGAGGATATTTATTTGGAGGCGAATCAATGAAAACAATCCAAACTTTTTTTGATTATTTGTGGATTGAAGCCCGCAAACTTTTTCGTTTCCTGCCTTTTTATGGTGGAATTTTATTGATGGTCGGGATCGGAATCGCCAATTTTTGGAATTTTGATGAACGAATTGAACAATGGTATCAAAGATTAGTAGCTTCTGATCCCACTTTGGATTTTGGTTATTTTTATTTGGATCAAATTGGGCAAAAAATCCATTTCCTTGCCTATTTTGCTACTTTGATTTTGGTTTTGCTAAGTATGGAAATCGAACAGCGAGCCAAGTTTTTTACTTTTCGTTTGCCTGTGCTTCTGCTCAATCCGCATCAGTATTTACTTGCCAAATGGTTCATTATCAGTCTTTTAGTTTTTATTTTAGGTTTGGCTTTGCATGGAACAGTTTTTTGGTTTGTAAGCAATCGTTTTCCGCATGGCGTACCTTATCTCAAATTTGTTCCTTTTTTTGATCTTTTGCATATCCATTTCGGGCAAATGCTCGTGGTTTTGGGATCAGTGATTTTTGCTATACTTGCTTTTTTGCTCTATTTTCGCTTAAATTGGATTTTTGCTCTGCTACTTTTAGGGTTTTGTTACTTTTTGGGGATATTTTTTCCTGCTTTTTATCCTTTTTCGGCATTGCAACCTATTCATTTTCATGCAAGCACGCCTTTTTTTACGCCTGATGTAGTTGGGGCGTGTTTGGCGGGAATCTTGGCTTATTTTCTTTGTTACCAAAAATTAAGTAAAACACAAAAGTCTGACCGTAGGTCTGACGCTTAATTTACGTCAGACCTACGGTCAGACTTTTACTAAAAAATCAAAAACTATGATCATTTCAATCCTTTCTGCCGAATTTATCAAAATTTCCCGCAGCCAAACCTTGCGGATTTTATTGATGGCTGTGCCTTTTTTGGCTATACTTTTTGCCTTTATTGTTACTTATTTATTTACTGCTGAAAAAACAATTAGCAAGCGAGTGCTAACTTTAACCGAAGTTTGGGAGGGTAGTTTGGGCATTTTACTCTTAATTTGGCAATTTTTTGCCTTTTTGTTTAGTGGCTTATTTATTATTTCGTGGCAATACCGAGAACACCAAGCCGATTTTTTCAATCGCTACAGGCTTTTAACTTTTGAGTTTTGGCAAATTCTCTTAATCCGTTTTGTGGGTTTTCTGCTTTTATATGTAAGTTTACTTTTTGTGGCTTATTTGCTTATTTTTCTTTTTTTGCCCCCTTTTTTCTTTGCTTTCAATCCCCAATTCCATTTCGCAGATTTTGATTGGTTGCCTTATATCCCTTATTTTTTCTTTTCATGTTTGAACCAAATCTTTTTATTATTGCCTGTTTTTTTCCTTTTTTCTACCAAAATCTCACATCTTGCCTTGAATATTTTACTTTTGTTTGGGTTTATTGTGTTGTTCAGAATTGAGGCACTACCTGATTGGTTTTTCACGCATTTACATTCTTTTAGCAAACGAATGATCCTGACCATGTTTTTGCCTACAAGTGATGGTTTGTTCAAAATGCACGAATTAATGGAATTATACGGCTACAGTTTCGTATGGACAGGTTTATTTTCGGGGGTTTTGGTTTATTTTAGTCGCTTTTTCGAACCAAAATAAGCAATAGAATCATAAAACTTTAAACAAGGAAATCAAACCTCTTTTTAGTTTTCGAGGTTCAAACCCTTGTCCAAAGAACGTTTGCGGAGATCGACCAGAAAACTGCGAATGGTTTGGAGTTCTTGGATCAAAAGCACCGTATCGGCGGTTTTTTCCTTGTTTTTTTCCAAAAGTTCGCTTGCTCCTTGCAAAGTATAGCCTTTTTCTTTGACCAAAAAATAAATCGTATTGAGTTGCGCTATGTCCTCTTGGGTGTATTGCCGAATCCCATTTTTATTTTTTCGGGGCTTAACTGTCTTAAATTGGCTTTCCCAAAACCGAATCAAAGAAGGCGCAACGTTCAACTGTTTGGCAACTTCGCTGATCGAATAGTATTTTTTCTCGATATTTTCGTCTGGTGTCATAAACCAATGAATGCTAAATTTTGAGTGTTTAATTTTTGATTACGGTACGCTTAAAAACCAATTGCTTTCAAACCCAAACCTGTTTGTTCGCCGATGCCCATCATGAGATTCATGTTTTGGACTGCCTGCCCCGATGCTCCTTTGAGCAAATTGTCTATAGTGCTGATAATCAAAAGTTTATCTTTGTGTTTCTGCAAAAAAAGTAGCGCTTTGTTGGTATTGACCACGCTTTTTAGGTCTGGATTTTCGGCACTTAGGAACACAAAAGGCGAATGTTGATAATAATTTTGGTAGAGTTCGACTGCTTGGTTTTCGGACAAATCGGTTTTGGTATAAACCGAAGCCAAAATGCCCCGCGAAAAATTGCCTCTGTAGGGAATAAAATTGATTTCCTGCGCAAAACCTGCCTGCAAAGTCTGCAAACTTTGTCGAATTTCGGCAAGATGCTGGTGTTCGAAGGCTTTATAAACCGATAAATTATTGTTTCGCCAACTGAAATGCGAGGTTTCGCTTGGTTTTTGCCCTGCCCCTGTCGAGCCTGTAGTGGCGGAAATATGGATTTCGTCTTTCAGCAAATTGGCGGAAGCCAAAGGCAACAAAGCCAATTCGATGCAAGTCGCAAAGCACCCAGGATTGGCTATTTTTTGTGCCGTCTTGATCTTGTTTAAGTTCAATTCGGGCAAACCATAAATCCAATCCGTTTTTCCCAAGCGGTGATCTTGGCTTAGGTCGATGATTCTTATTTTTTCAGAAATTCGCTTGTTTTCCAAAAATTTTGCGGCTTCACCATGCCCGACACACAAAAACAAAATATCAATGTCGTTTTCGAGTTGATCGGAAAAATGCAATTCGGTTTCGCCCAAAAGATCAGTATGAATACTGCTCAAAGGTTTTCCTTTTTGGCTTTTGCTATGCACAAAACGCACCTGCACCGCAGGGTGATGCACCAATAAACGCATCAGTTCGCCGCCTGTGTAACCTGCTCCGCCTATGATCCCGACTCGGATTGGATTGTTCATGAAATTTGGATT
>JAAFHK010000316.1:4853-5237 GCA_013297565.1 Cytophagales bacterium | reverse complement strand
AAATGGGTTGATCAAAAAAGGTTTTTTGAAAAATAACCTTTATTCGCAAATTCAAAAACCTACAAAAAATTGAAACCTCACACAGGCAAACGCTCACCCCCGCACATCTTGGCATTAAAAATGCGTATAGCATCTTATCAAATTCTCAAATATGCCTTATGAAAAACTTATTCTTAATCCTGTTCATCATTGTATTTTTTAAAGAAAATAATTTGTTTGCCCAAAAGAAAATGGATTTGCAAATGGCGAACCAAACTTATCAAAGGGCTTTAGGACAACTCCAAGCCTGCAAATTTGATAGCGCTATTTATAACTTTTCACAGGTGGCGGATTGGTACAAATTCAGCAAAAATTATCCGCAATACCTTTCCTGCCAAAACAAAA
>JAAFHK010000316.1:0-4843 GCA_013297565.1 Cytophagales bacterium | reverse complement strand
CTATGTAAAAAATACCCTAAAAGAAGCCACCGAAACGGATTACAAAAATAAACAGGCTGAAGCCGAAGCCCTGAACAATCACGGTTGGATACACATCGAACTGGGCAATTATGAACTTGCCCTCAAGATGTTTTCCCAAACCCTCGAAAAAACCGACAAAGACACGACCGAAATCACCATTTGGGCAATGCTGGGAGTAGGTGAGGTAAATTTTTTATTGGATAAGTACAAAATATCCTTGCCTTATTTTATTAATTCTTACGAAATTAGTACGAAAATCATGGGCGAACAGCACCCCACTACGGGGCAATGTCTTTTGAGATTGGCTAATTTTTACAGAAATCAAGGAAATTATGGTTTGGCTTTGGAAAATGCAGAAAAAGCACAAGAAATTTTTGAGAAAACTTTTGGTTACAAACACCTCTACGTTGCCGATGCCTATTTGCTTTTGGGAAATATTTTTAGGGACAAGCGGAGCTACGAAAAAGCGGTCGAATACTACCAAGAAGCCCAATTAATTTACAAAACCTATCTTCCACCCACGCACCCGCAGGCTTCGTACTGCACGATTGGCATTGCGGACATAATGACACAACAGGAAAAATACGAAGAAGCCCAAAATTTGTATCAGGAAGCCATTGGAGCATATCAACAAGCCGTTGGAGAATATCACCCTGGCGTAGTTTTGTGTTTTTTGGGTTTGGGAAATCTGTATTTGTACAAACAAAGCTACGATTTGGCTTTGGATTATTACAATAAAGTTTTAGACATAAATTACGACCTGCGGGGCGAAAATACCAAGACTTCTTCCAATGCGCATAACAACATGGCAAGTATTTATTATTTTGATGGGAACTTCGAAACAGCTCGAATGAATTTTAAAAAAGCCCTCGAAATCGATCAGATTCTTTACGGCACAAAACACCCAAACGTAGCCAATGCGTACTATAATATTGCAAAAGTTTATGAAGAACAAGGCAAATTCGAAACGGCTTTGGAATTTTTACAACTGGCGATTTGTGCCAGTATTAACGATTTTCAAGACGAAAATATTTATATTAATCCGCCTTTGCAGAATTATCATGACGAAAACGACCTTTTTTATTACCTGCGCTTCAAAGCCGAAACTCTGCAAAAAGGCTTTGAAAGAGGTGGAAATGCCAATTTGAAAGGCTTGAAAATTGCCCTGCAAACCTACTTACTTTGCGACAAACTCATCGAGGTCATTCGCCGTTCGCACACTTCGGAGGAGGACAAAATTGGGGTCGGCAAGGACGCAAACAAACTCTACACTTCGGCGGCAACGGCAAGTTATAATTTGTACAAATTTGTGAATCAATACAATATTGTTGATCTCGAAACCGACAAGGATTTGCCAACGTTGCGAAGGGAATTTTTGGATTATTTTTATTATTTTTCTGAAAAAAACAAAAGTGCGGTACTTTCGGCGGCTTTGATCGATGCCAAAGCCAAAAGTTTTGGAGGCATACCCGACTCGCTTCTGGTCAAAGAAACGAATTTGAAAAAGGAAATTGCCGAATACAAACTCGAACTTGCTACAAAACCTGACAGTTTGACCGAAATCTTTTACAAAGAAAAACTTTTTCATGCCAACCGTGCTTATGAAAACTTGATCGAATATTTTGAAAAGAATTTTCCGAAATATTACGAACTCAAATACGATTTGCAGATTGTAACCACGCAGAAATTGCAAGAAATTTTGCACGAAGAAACGGCAATCGTGTCGTATTTTAATTTGGTAGGTCGAATGTACGTTACGTATTTGACCAAGAAAAATTATCAGGTTTTCGAGGTCGAAAAGGATATCGATTTTGACAAATTGATCATGGTTCTTCGAAATAGTATCTTGTTCAGAATCAAGTCGATGTATGTTCAGAATGCGACCAAGCTGTACAAACAATTTTTTCCTGTGGCGCTTCCGCCCGAAATCAAAAAACTGGTCATCATTCCCGAAGGCAATATTTCTGTTATTCCTTTTGAGGTTTTGCTCACCCGCCCAGTGGCAGATGGCGAAAACTATCCTACTTTTCCTTATTTGATCAAAAATTATTCGGTAAGTTATGCTTTTTCGAGTAATTTATTGTACCAAACCTTGTACGCCGAAGAAAAAGATCAAAGCAAACACACCGATTATAAAATGTTTTTGGGGATTGCTCCTGTTTTTGAGCAGAAATCCGAAGTTTCATCTGAAGCCCAAAATACACTGAAGCAAATGGACAATTCGGCACAAGAAGGCAATAATGATACAAATTTGGCAGTTTTAGGCAAACTTTTTACGCGCGGGGCAATTACGCCCATTGTCGGTACGATCAAGGAATTGAACAAAATAGATTCCATGTTCCGAAAAAACAATATGACTTCCAATATTTACTTGCAGGACGGCGCTACTGAAAGTTTTATCAAACAAAATGGACTGTCAAAATACAAATATTTGCACATTGCTACGCATGGTTTTGTTAATGCCGAAAAGCCTGATCTGTCGGGTATTCTGTTGGCACAAGTGCCTGATAAAGAGCAAGATGGCATTTTGTATTCGGGCGAAATTTATAACCTGAATTTGGATTGCGAGTTAGTTACATTATCGGCTTGCGAAACAGGTTTGGGAAAACTCACGCGGGGCGAGGGCATGATTGGGCTTTCGCGGGCTTTGCTCTATGCAGGAGCAGAAAATATCATGGTTTCACTTTGGAAAGTGGCGGACGAATCTACACAAGATTTGATGATTGATTTTTATGATTTTATGTTGCACCATACTCAAGAGCAAAAAACGACCGCTTTGCAAAGGGCAAAACTTAGAATGATGGAACACCCGCAATATTCCGCACCGTATTTTTGGAGTCCCTTTGTGTTAATTGGGGAGTAGGGTAGGGGATTTACTTTTTCCTAAAATACCTGCGGGATTTATTGGATTTAGGCAATTTGTTTTCTATAACTTCTATGTTTTGATTGAGTATTACTTGTTCAATAATTTGGGGCGTAGAGTCAAATTGCAGAGCCAAATCAGGAATAGAAATACCTTTAAAATAGCGTTTTATCATTTCGTCTTTTCGTTCTTTTGAAAAATAGGATTGAGGTTGAAGATTTGATAATTTCCACAATTCTTTCTGATAATTCTCTAAAACTGTTATTATATCCGTTAAAATGGAAGCATTAATTCTTAGTTTATTTGTTGTGTTTTCTTTTTGAGTATGTATAACCTGTTCAATGCGAACATATTGGGTGTCGGTTTTATACCTCACCAATTCAATTACAAAGGTGCTTTTTTCATATTCGAGCAAAACTGAATTAATTATTTCTTCCATAATAATAGTATTTACTTTGTACCAAATGTAATATTTTGAAATTTCCAAACAAAGATTGAGCATCTTTATCTTTAAAAACTGTAACAAACTAAACAAAAATACCATTTCTTTTTCGGAAATGGTATTATTTTAATTCCTCAATTCTACTGTGTTTCTTAGTATTACTCTCAAAATGAGTGCAAAAATATACTTACTCATGAATACTTTTGTGAGTAACAACTATTTATGAATAGCCCAAAAACAGATTTTCAATTATCAATTATTGCCAAAATTACACATTTGAGGCAAGTACATCGGCTTACTCAAATTCAAATAGCCGAAATATTGGATTTGAATAGTGCAGGACAAATTGGCAACATTGAAAGCCCAAAATACCCGCATAAATACACTTTGGAACAGATTTACATAATTGTTACTTATCTGAATTATCCAATTGAAACGATTTTTTAACGGAAATTGAATTGAAAAAACCTGTTTCTGAAATTATTAATATTTTGTTTGCTAAACTCATAGAATATGAAAAATCAGCTAATTGATATAAAAAAGGAAGATTTTATCGTTGCCGCAAATCCTATTGAAGATATTGCGGTAAATTCCGTAGGTTTAGTTATGGAAGTTATTGAAAATCAAGCTACTGTATTTTTTATTGGTAAAAGGAGAACAATGACTACTCAAAAAGAAAATCTTGAATTTTTGGATTTGGCTAAAACCGACAAGCCTTATGAGGTAAAAGTTTGTAATATTTGCCATATTTTAAAAAATAATGATGAATTTGATATTAACCAAACAGATGCAAAAGGGCGGAAAACTACTCGACCAAGTTGCAAAATTTGCAGAGTGGATATAGACGGTGCAGGATTAAAAAGAGAAGAAAGCAAAAAATTAGATAAAATCAAACCTAAATTGCTATTCACTTGCCCAATTTGTGAAAAAATGTCTATTGCAGACGTAACTGCTAAATTAGTCAAAGATCATGACCACGATACAGGCATGGCAAGGGATTGGATTTGTGATAGTTGCAATACAGGTTTGGGTAGGTTCAAAGATGACGTAAAACTCCTTCAAAAAGCCATTGCTTACTTGGAAAAACACAAAAATAAATAGTTAAAATTCTAAGGTCGGAGCATTTGCTAAAAGATTGAGTCGTTCTTTAGCAAGTTGTACGTATTCCTCTGAAATATCAAAACCAATAAAATTTCTTTTTAATAATTTTGCCATTTTACAAGTCGTTCCTGAACCACACATAGGATCGAGAACAATATCACCCTCATTCGACCACGAAAAAATATGGTCTTGTGCCAATTTTTCAGGGAAAATGGCTGTATGTTGAAAAGCTATCTTATCATTAGTCGAACCACCCAAACCTACAGCATATTGCCAAATGTTAGTCATGGTTTTTTCAGATTTGAGTTCGCCCCATACTTTATTATTAATTCCATCTGTTTTTTTATTGGCAACTAATTTTTCTCTGCCTTGTCGGGCAGTTTTCGTTTTTAAAGGATTGAAGGTATTTGGGCTTC
>JAAFHK010000315.1 GCA_013297565.1 Cytophagales bacterium | reverse complement strand
GTTTGGAAAATCGAAACAATCAAGGCACAATTTCTGAAGCCGATTACAAACTCGAAAAAGCCCGAATCCGCAAAGCTACGCAGGATTTGATCGGGAGCTGGTTGGAATAAAAAATAAAATGGGTATTTATCTCAATATTTTTTTCTAAAACCGCAGATTAAAATGCTGTTTGGGAATGCCTTTTTTGAAAAAAACAATGCCTACCGAAAACAAATCTAAAGAAATACTTACCCTTTGATCGGCAGTGATTTTCTGCCAAACACTTTTCATATCCTCCGACCATCGAATATCATCAAAAACGAAAACCGTTTCTTCATGACTATATCGCAAGCACTGTTCGAAATACCGCCAAGTGGGGTCGGAACGGTGATTGGCATCAAAGAAAACAAAATCTACTTGATTGATTTCCAATAAATTGGCTTCTAAAGTGTCATCAATGTTTCCCTCTACGAAATGAATTTTGGCATACGCATTTTCCAAATGTTTTTGTGCCAAACCAATCAGATTTGGACAAGCCTCGAAAGTATACAAATCGGCTTTGGCGCTGGCTTCCGACATATACAGCGTTCCCAGACCTAAAGAAGTACCCAATTCGAGAATGGTTTTGGGACGAAAAAAATCAACCAATTTGAACAAAAGTTCGCCTTTTTTTGGGCTAATTGCCGATTTTTGGGCTATTTCCGATGTTTTTCGCTTCGAATTTCGTTTGCCTGCTCCCAAATCTTTTACTTCGATTGGGTTTCCATTCTCAAGCAATTTTTTTCGCAAAAGAGCAATGTCAAAAAAAGCATAATATTTTTTTTGAACTTCGATCACTTCGGTATAAAGTTCGAAAACAAAAGGAGAATGAAGCCCATGCGCATTAGTTGCCCTGAACCAAAAGGCAATATAATCGAAAAAAAGGCGAAAAAAGTGCATAGTTTTTCTTTTGGAACAAAGGATTTGAAAAGAGATAGGCAAAAAAACGAAAAAAAAATGAAACTTTATAGTATATTTTTTAGTGCTTTGAGGCGTTTTAAGTTTGAAAAACAATATTTTGTATGAAAACCTATCAGTGTTTGGTAGTAGATGACGAGGAGTTTTCGCGCACCGTGATTGCCCAGTATGTCGGGCGAACTGCCCATTTACATTTGTTTGCCCAATGCCCCGATGCTATCGAGGCTTTTGGTGTGCTAAAAAATAATCCGATTGATGTGGCTTTTTTGGACATTGAGATGCCCGAAATGACAGGTTTGGAATTGGTCAAAAATTTGACTCAGCCGCCCCAAATCGTTTTGATCACTTCGCGCCCAAGTTATGCGGTTGAGGCGTTCGAGTACAGCGTGGCTGATTATTTGATCAAACCTGTTAAATATGCCCGTTTTTTGAAGGCGGTTGAGAGGGTAACGGAAAATTTGGAAAAACAAGCAAATAATTTGCCCAATGCTGTTCCCGCCAAAGCTATTTCTACGACCGAACAAGCGGATTTTTTTATTAAAACGGACGGCAAAATTGTTCGATTCAAGCCTCAAGATATTTTGTATGTCGAGGCACTTTCCGATTATGTCGTTTTGCACACTTTGAGCAAAAAACACATCACCCACAGCACCATGAAAGGCATTGCAGAGAAACTGGGCGAGGATTTTATTCGGGTACATCGGTCATATATTGTCAATATTCATAAAATAGAGTCGATAGAAGACGATCACATCTCGATCCACCAAGCCAAAATTCCTGTTGGTGTTTCGTACAAACAAGATTTTTTGGCAAAATTGAATTTTTTATAAATCGGTTTGTATATTTGGACTACTTCGTTTTCTATAAACCCTATTTGCCATGAAAGAATCACTTTTATTTATCTTGAAATCGCTTTCTTTTGGTTTATTAATTATTTTAGTTTCATTTATTGCTTCTGGTTTTCTAATTGCTAAATATGCGAGTCCGTCCCACGCACACGCCATGACTGGTTTGTTTAATATAGTGATTGGGCTTGGTACGGCGGGAATATTTGCGGTATTGACTATTGTTTTGGCTTTATTCCAAAAAACAAATCTTCGAAAAGCCTTGATTACGGCTACTGCAATGAGCTTTTTTGGAGTTTTATTGGCTTTATTGCTCGAAATGTAATAGCGTTTATGAATAAATGTAAAACGCCCTTTAGAGTGTTTTTTAAAATGCTGAAAATCAACCCTTTAGTACACACTAAAGGGTATGCTACAGAATTATTCATAAATGCTAATATAAAATCAAATTTTAGGTATTCGACCATGTTTTGTAAATAAAAACGGCAAATTTTAATCAAAAACTATTCTCTGGAGATTGGGTAACATCTTTTGTTTGTTTAGATTTTACCCATTCGAGCGCCTTTTTTTCACTATAAGTGTGTTCGGCATCCCATAGCTGGAAACCCACATGACCGCCTTGCTTGCTCATTTCGAGGTGAATCAAATTGCTTTTTCGAGCCAATTCGACAGGAAAACAGGATTCGGGCAACATAGGATCGTTTTTGGCACTCAAAATATAAATAGGAATCTTAATTTTATCCAAAAATTGTCCGCAAGCCGTTCGTGCGTAATAATCCAAATGATCCAAAAAACCATTTGTTGGGGCAGTAAAAAAATCGTCAAATTCCTGAAGGGTTTTGATCGCTTGGATTTTTTCTTTCGAAATAATATGGTTTATGGCTTCGCCTTTGGCTTCCAATTTTTTTAAAAGTTTCCCCAAAAAACGCCTTTTATACAATCTATTGCGGGGTTCTTCGAGCCGATAACTGCAATCTTTGAGATGGCAAGGCACAGAAACGGTAAAAGCCGTAAAAATTTTAGAATCGAGGTTTTCGCTTTTTTCACCCAAATATTTCAGGGTCAGGTTGCCACCCATGCTAAAACCCACTAAAGCAATCCGTTCATAATCAGTCTGTTGCAAAATATAATTTAACGTAAAATCCAGATCAGGCGTGTCGCCATGATGGTACAAACGCGCTTGACGGTTCATTTCGCCACTGCATGAACGGAAATTATAGCCCAAAGCATCGAAACCATGCGCATTAAAAATTTTGACCATGCCTTTTACATAGTGCCTGTCTGCATTTCCTTCCAAACCATGCACCACCAAAACCAATTTTTTTGAGCCAATTTTCGACCAATCCAAATCCAAAAAATCTTGATCGGGCGTTTCGATTCGTTGGCGAATATATTGAACGCCTTCCACTTTCCGAAATGTGCTTGGCACGATGGTTTGCAAATGGGCATTGTTGAAATAATAAAACGGAGCTTGGTAAGCCGAAGGAATAAGGGGCATAAATTTGAGAATATTTTTTTTTGCAATTTAGCAAAAAGGCTTATTTCGTTTCCAAAATTTTGTCTTTTTACAAATGGTTCGTTTTTGTGGCGAACAAGAATGTTCGCCGTACAAGTCCAAAATTTTGTACTTTTTACACCAAAAAGTATAACAATTCTATTTATTAAAGCCCTACCTTTGTATTAATATTCCAAATTAGAAATCAATATGCAAAAAATTATTTTATTTTTCTTCTTTAACTCTCTGATTTTCAGTGCTTTGTTTGCTCAAGAAAAAAAGGCTTTGGTCAAAGGAGTGGTTTTGGAAATGAACGAAAAAGGCAAATTCACGCCTTTGGTTGGGGCTACGGCGCAGTGGTTAGGGACTTTGGAAGGAACGGTTACGGACACCAGCGGAGTATTTCAAATTGCTCGAAATAAAAATACTAACAAGTTGATTATCAGCTTTGTAGGAATGAGAAACGATACGATAAGTGTTGATAAAAATAATGAAATCAAGGTCATTTTGGCGCAAGCAGGCGAACTCAAAGAAGTAGAAGTTACAGGCGAAAGGGCAAGTACCTACGTAGATTATATGAACCCTTTGAAAACGCAGGTCATGACCGAAAAAGAACTTTTTAAAGCCGCTTGTTGCAATTTGTCGGAAAGTTTTGAAACCAATCCTTCCGTTGATGTGTCCTTTAGTGATGCCGTTACAGGCGCCAAACAAATCCAAATGCTCGGACTTTCAGGCACTTACACCCAAATTACGACCGAAAATCTGCCTTCCGTTCGAGGTTTGGCGGCTAACTATGGCTTGACTTTTATCCCTGGTACTTGGGTCGAAAGCATACAGGTTTCGAAGGGCGTAGGTTCGGTGGCAAACGGTTTTGAAAGTATGACAGGGCAAATTAATGTCGAATTGAAAAAACCGCACAGCGAAAAAATGTTTTTTAATGCCTACGCCAATGACATGGGACGCTTCGAAGCAAACCTGAACCTTTCTCGCCCAATCGGTAAAAAATGGGGAACGACTCTTTTGCTTCATGCCAACCAATTAGCCAATTTCAAAGATCGCCTCGATATGAACCATGACGGTTTTTATGATCAGCCCTACGGTTCGCAGTTCAATGTGGTGAATCGTTGGCATTTTAACCAAATTAATAATTGGGAAGGGCAATTTGGCGTGAAATTTTTGGCGGATAACCGAATAGGAGGGCAGTACAAAGTGCATGACGAACACGCTTTCCACCAAGCAAAACCCTACGAAATAGACATGAAAACCAATCGGGCGGAGGCTTTTGCCAAAATTGGCTATGTTTTTCCGCAAAAGAAACACCAAAGTTTTGGTTCGATGTTTTCCTTTATCAATCATAACCAAAATGCCATTTTTGGGGAACGCATTTATAAGGCAAATTCCCAGACTTTTTATGCCAATCTTTTGTACCAATCCATTATTAACAACACGAACCACAAATTTCGAACAGGTATGAGTTTGGTCTATGATAAGTATGATGAACAATATAACTATTTGATTTTCAAGCGAAAAGAAATAGTTGGGGGAGGGTTTTTCGAATACACTTGGTCGGCTTTGCCGCGTTTGAATATGGTGGTAGGCTTGAGAGCCGACTATCATAATTTGTTTGGATTTTTCCTAACGCCGCGTTTTCATGCCAAATATGACGTAAGTCCAAACTCTGCTTTGCGCATTTCGGCAGGCAGGGGACAGCGAACTGCGAATATTTTTGCCGAAAATTCATCGGTTTTGGTTAGTTCGAGGCGTTTGGAAATTGATAATCAAGGAAATACAGGCAAGGCATACGGCTTAAATCCTGAAATTGCGTGGAATTTGGGCGTTAATTATACCGTAGATTTCGAACTTTTTGGCAAAGATGCCAGCTGGAGTACGGAATATTACCGAACAGATTTCCAAAACCAAATCCTGACCGACCTCGACCGCAGTCCGCAAGCGGTTTGGTTT
>JAAFHK010000314.1 GCA_013297565.1 Cytophagales bacterium | reverse complement strand
GCGAAACTTCGTAGGAAAAATCTACGTGTCCTGGGGTGTCGATGAGGTTAAAAGTGTACATTTCACCCTTGTACGGATATTGCATTTGGATAGCGTGGCTTTTGATAGTAATGCCCCGTTCGCGTTCCAAATCCATATTATCCAATAATTGGGCTTGCATTTGGCGAGCCGTTACCGTTTTGGTAAATTCCAAAAGGCGGTCAGCCAAAGTGCTTTTACCGTGATCTATATGAGCAATGATACAGAAGTTCCTGATGTTTTTCATAAAAAGCAATTAATTGGCAAAGGTAGGAAAAAAATTTAATCTATCCTACAGCGAAAATCCCAAAAACCGTAATATCATTAATTTATGGCTCATTGCCTTATTTTTGCCAATTTTCTATCGTTTTGTAGGGAAAGGGTATGATGAACTATTTATTTTAGAGGCTTTAATTCATCTAAATCAAGCCCAATTCTTCGGCAATGTCGTGAGTGAGTTTGGCAAGGGGGCGTTTTTCAAAATGAGTTTTTTCAATATAATTGCCTAAAACCATTTTTCTTGCATCATCTATACTATCAAAAACTCCTTTAAAATTATCGAATAAGTCTTTTGAATAGCTTTTGTTATAAACTATTGATTTTTGTATGATTTCTTTTACATAAACTTTGTGATTAGTTTCATACAAATCACCTAACCTAAAATCTGTATCATTTTTTTTGGCTTTTTTCAATATTTCTTTGTTTGGCTTGGCTTTTTTATTGGGTAATAATTTTAAAGAAAAATCTTTATTCATATTACCAATAAAATCATTCACATCTATTATATTGGTCCGAAAATGCAAAATACCTTCAAATCCGTTCAAATAAGGGTGTAAATGGGTCTTCAAAGAAAATGCTTTGGTACTTTTAAATTGAGAATTACAAGAATAGCAAGAAGGGATCAAATTCCAAAAAGATAAGGCAAGAAAAGGGAAACTACCTTTATCAAAAAAATGATCGAGTGTAGGGCGAGTTTTGCCCTTATTTTGAGAAGTAGCTAACAAAGTGCTTGTATCTTGACGGTTACAATAAGGACAAGTATTAATTTTTAGTGTTTCTGTAAGTTTATAGGCATTATATCCCTTTTTTTTACTTGAAAAATTATCATAATCGAAAACCTCAAAAACCTCTTTTTTGAAATATCCATTTACTAAACTTCTTCTTATTTTTTTGGTAAAAAAATCCTTGCTTCCCAAAATGGAAGTAACATCATTGATGATTTTTTCTAATTTTTGAGGATCGCCCTCCAATATTTCAATCCAATGAGTATGTAAATAGGTATAAAATTTACTTTTTAGAGGATCGGCACTATGCGTAGTGCATAAACTTGACAGTTTTGTACTGATACTATAATCACGTTCAATATTTTGCCTGTGTGTTTCGGCAAGGTCTTTAAAATTACGATCTATTTTTATCATTCTTTTTGCGTTTTTTGAGTTCTTTTAAATAGTTTTCCAATTACAAAATTTCAGAATCCAAATTGACTGGTTCTTCAAAACGATACTCGAACATTTCTTTGAGTTTATTTCTCAAAACAGGTTCGCCTATCTTCTTGATAATTGCTCTTGCTTTTTCTATCTGCAAACGAGTTGGTTTCTTACTGTTAATTACAGCAATTACTTCCTTATTAATTTTTTCTCTTGCAAACTCCCCAATCAAACCGCCTGACATAAAAAACGAATCCGCAAAAAGCGTATGAATATTTTGCCCAAAGGTTTGTTCAGTAGGTTTTTCAACAATACATTTTCCCTCTGCATTTTCACCATTTTCAAAGGTTTCGCCTTCTTTCCCTTTCCTCAAAAAAATCACATTCTCCTTCGGTAAATCCGACACCAAAAACGGCGAATGGGAAGTAAGGATTAATTGGATTTTTTTATCAGGAAAGATTTTTGGCAAAGTTGTTATTAAGCGATTCAAATATTCTTTTTGCCATTGCGGGTGCATACCTATTTCGCCTTCGTCAATCAAAAAAATCAAATGATCGGGAATTGCTTTTTGGCTTACTTGATAATATCTCGCAAATTGATTTAACAATAGCTTTTCTCCTGAACTAAATTGTGAAAAATCAACATCTAAAAATGGGAAACTTTCCATTTGAAGATGTTTTAAAAAGTTGATTATTAAGTCTTTGCCTTTGCTAAGTTTAAACAAAAACCAAGTAGGAAAAGTTGTAGGTTGATTATTTAGCCAATTTCGATACGTTTCTAAAGGTAGATGTTTTGTATTGTCAAGTTTTATATTGTTCTCTATCATAGCTGTATCTATAAAGGTCAATAAATCTATAGTTTGCTGAACTTTAAAATTTTCGAATTTAGCAACTTCTTTTGTTTTATAAAGAGGAAATCTCTCTTCATTTCTAATAAAACTTTTGGTTACATCAAACAAGGTATCTATATTGCTTACCAACTTGATGAACTTTGAAATATCATTGGGAATTTCTTTATCATTTTTGTCCCTAAATTTAATACTTTTTCCTTTTTTGTCTGTTGAGCAATAAACTACCATAATTGCGGCAACCCAGCTAATTCTAATAAAATCAACATCATTTTGAGGTATAATTTTATCGTATAATTGCCTTAACAAGGTATCGTAGAATTTACTTGCCTCATCATTGTCTAATCTTACCCAATTGATCGCAATAGAAAAATATACGCCGTAATCAAAAGGGACATTCATATATTTTCTATTTTTCTCATCTTTTAATGATTGATTATCATTCAGAAGTATTATTTGCAATAAATCATCATAATAAAATGAGTGGGCTATATCGACATAACGATTTCTTCCTATTTCAAAGGATTCTTCTTTTTTCTGATCATAAATTTTAAAACTGCCTTGATAGTGTTTTAAATAAACACTAAAATTGCTTGCATTAAGTAGAAAAAAAGGATTATCGTTAATTTTATCTAAAGCAGTCGTTTGCCAAAAAGTAGAATAGTAGGTAATCAAAACATTAGCTACGGAAATATCTTGCCCTATTTTCATTTCAACCTCGTTGCCATGTATTTTGTGTATTATTTTATTTATTTCGATATTCGTTTTAGAGATATTATAGTAAGTATCTTCTTGTCTTTTAAAAACAAAAAACACTCCTTGCCAATTATCCTTAAATGATATTTTTTGGATAATTGCCTCCAACACCGAACTTTTACCACTCCCATTTTCCCCAATAATAGCGGTTACATTGGTAATATTTTCGCTTTCATGAAAAAATGTACCTGTAGAAATCGCGTCAGGATTTTCAGTACAGGTAAGTGTTTCATTCTCAAATTTGAAACGGTATTTCGGACTAAAATTAAAGCCCTGATTTTCAATGTTTTTGTATTTTTCGATCCAGATGTAAAGAAGTTCCATGTAAGCGTTGTTTTTTGATAAAAATAAGGCTTTGATTTCCGATCAAATAAACCCAAAATTTCGTTTTTTTCCAAAAAACTACTTATTTTTGTCTTAATAATTTTCCAAAAAAACAATGCCTATTACCACACTTGATCAATTAGACCTTTCAAAACAATATACTTATGCCGATTATTTGGTTTGGCAACTCTCCGAAAGGATTGAAATATTGAAAGGGTATATTCAGAAAATGGCTGCTCCCAATCCCTTGCATCAGGAAGTAAGTGGTGAGTTATTTAATTTACTAAAAAACCATTTGAAAACGAATAAAAAAACTTGCAAAGTTTATCATGCTCCTTTTGATGTGCGTTTGATCAAAAATTCCGAAAGAAAAACCGACAAGGAAATTTATACGGTTGTTCAGCCCGATTTGTGCGTAATTTGCGATCTAAGCAAAATAGACAAACGAGGTTGTTTGGGTTCGCCAGATTTTATTATCGAGATTATTTCACCAAGCAATTCGAAAACGGACTTAAAAGACAAGTTCGAACTCTATGCGGAAAATCAAGTACCTGAATATTGGATCGTCTTCCCTTCCGACCGAGTCATCGAACAGTTTATTTTAGAAAATGACCGTTATCGCTTAGAAAATGTCTATAGTCAAGCTGATCAGGCAGTACCCGCACTTTTTCCTGATTTAACGATTGATATGACTGAAGTTTTTGGGGAAGAATAAAAATCACTCAAAACATTTATTGGCAAGAACCAACAAAGCAAAATATTCCGAACCTTGCCTGAAGCCCCGATTCAGATTTTAGGTCATTTTTTGTCGCAAATGATCCAAACAAATAGCCGTAGCAATCGCAACATTTAGCGATTCGGCTTGCCCAAAAGCGGGAATCGAGATTTGAGAGTGGAGCAAAGGCAACAGCAAAGCGGGAATCCCTTTGGCTTCGTTTCCCATCAATAAAATGCCTTTTTTTTCAAATTTCCGAATTTCATGCAAATTAGTTCCTCCCAAAACTGCTCCGTAAGTTTTTAGCCCTGTTTTTGGGATAAAATCCTGTAAATCAGTATAATAGGGTTTTACACGCAGGAAAGAACCCATCGAAGCGTTGAGAGTTTTGGGCGAATACCAATCCGTTGTTTGGCTTGAGCAAATAATTTGCTGGATTCCATACCAATCTGCCAAACGAATAATTGTCCCTAAATTCCCAGGATCGGCAATGTCGGCAAGGGCAAGAAACCACTGATCGGGCTGAAGCAAAACCTGTTTTTCAGGCATTTTTAGCACCGCCAAAGCATATTCGTTGGTTTGAAACGTACCGACTTGTTCCAAATCGGCACGTTTTACGGTTTCCGTATAAAAATTCGAATTGGAAAAAGCTGAATTGTATTCTTGAAAAAATTTTTCCGTCCCAAACAAAGCCGCTATTTCGAAATCGCTTTGCAAGGCTTCGGCTACACTTTTTGCCCCTTCTACGAAAAACATTTTCTCCTCGTAACGGTATTTTTTTTGGTGCAAAGATTTGATCAGTTTTCGCCAAGCGTTTTGCATTTGGGTTATTCGGCTTTGTTTTTACCAAAATAAATTTGAAAACCGATCTGCACACCTAAACCATTTCGATTTTGCATAGCATTTTGTCCTAATAATTGGTAACTAAGCAAAGCCTCGATCCCAATGCTCGAATTGAGGAAATAAGTAGCCCCAACACCAATATTACTTAGCCAAGCTTCAGTATTCTGCTCATTAGAACTCCCAAATAAGGCTTGAGATTTGAGTGTTGCCCAAGTTCGTTGGTAATCCAAATGAGGGAAAATTTTGAAGCGATTGGGAAAAAAATAATAGCGAGTAAAAACGCCAAAATTTCGAGAATTTTGATTAAATT
>JAAFHK010000313.1 GCA_013297565.1 Cytophagales bacterium | reverse complement strand
TTCAGGAGGAACGGAAGCTACAGCCTGTAATCCTCGAACGGTAGCGGCTTTGCGGCGGGCAGGTGTGGCTATAGACGATATGCAGGAAATTTCTGCTCCTGTTACCATTGCCAACAATCCACGTTATACGGTTCGTTTGGCTACGAAAACAAGTCCTTTTTATCTGTTTTCCAAAAAATACAATGAGGAGGACAATCCGCAAAAGGATTTTTGTGCTATATTGGTTTGCTCGTCTGCAGATGAGGCTTGCCCTGTAGTTTTTGGGGCTTCTATGCGGATTTATCATGGCTACGAAGACCCAAAGCGCGCTGACGATCTGGCAAATGAGGCTGAAGTATATGACGAAACTTGCCGCTTGATTGCAAGGGAAATGTTTTATGTTTTTTCGAAAGTGCGGAAGTAAGCGCCAAGATACATATCCGACACCTTTAAGGTATTGTCGACTTTAATTGATCAACTTTGTTTCCAAAATATGCCTAAAATGGCGAAAAACGGCAATAATTTGTAGTAAATCGTTTCTTTTGGTGGCATCAAAGCTTTCAGAAACACAATATTCCCTGCCGTCCATAATTACAAAAGTCCATATTTTACCCACAATATCTACTCCATACAAGGGAATAGGTTTGGTATTTTTGGTTTGCCCTATCAAAAAAGCCTCGATGAGCTGTGCCATCGAATCGCCTTTTGGGTTTTTATTGGGTTTGTATGCTTGGAAATGAAAATAGGGTTCTTTGTGAATGTTCATAATGCCTTTGGCGAGCATAAAATCCGATTTGACGGTTAATTTTATGCCTTCGACCTCTGCGGAAATGATTTTGTCGAAATAACTAATGACTTTGTCATCGAGAGTCATATACCCCAGTTTGAGTATATCACTAATAAATTTCATTTTTAAATCCTCTTCTGACCAGCCTGCTATATCATTCATGGCTTTTTTGAGTGCTGCCTCAAAAATATACTGCTCATAAATATCAAAAGTAGGCGAATCGACCGATAGCCAATCTTTCATGAGTTGAGTAGGAGGATAATTGATTTTTTTCAGCTGAAAAGTTTCGATCAATTCGCCTTCCTGCCAATTTTTGCCAATATTTTCGCCATCTTCTTCGGTATGTTTCTTTTTGCGTGCCATACATTTTTGATGTTTTTTGAAAGGCAAAGATACAAAAAAATCTGAACCTGAATTTTCGGTAGGAACGTTGGCAATGGTCTTTAGACCTTGCCAATCGTTCTGCCAATTTGGGGCTTTTGAAACTACGCTTTTTTAGATAATCGTATAATTTGGGGCAAAAACGGTTCTTAAGGTATCCGAATAGGCTTCGGCTATTCGAAGCGAAATACTGTTTTTGGATTTAGATTTTAAAGGAAGCCCATCAATGGATTTGATCATGGCAATTTCGGCGGCTGTTCCTGTCAAAAATGCCGCATCTGCCTTTTGCAAATCTTCGGGTTTTAACCATTTTTCCTCCACTTCTGTTTCCCCTTTTTGTTTAACCAAATCCATAATGGTTTGGCGTGTAATCCCTGGCAAGATCGAACCTTTTGGCGGAGTATATAATTTTCCGTCTTTTTCGATAAAAAGATTTGCTCCTGGTGCCTGTGCCAAAAAACCCTGATGATCGAGCAGAATCGCCTCACCGAATCCTTTTCGTTTGGCTTCGGTAGCCGCCAAGATCGAATTGACATAGACCCCATTGACTTTAGCATCTACAGGATAAGAGTCAGGGTGCGGACGGCGATAAGAGGAAATCATAACATCTAAAGGCTTCGTTCCGTGATATTTAGCCCATTTGAAAACGCCCATGAACAAATGACAAGTTTCGACAGAAACGAGTCCTGCGGCATCACCCAAGAAAATCATGGGACGAATGTAGGCATTTTTCAAATTATTTTTTTCCAATAAAGTGTAAGCAATATGCTCCAGCTTTTCGTTCGAGTAATCAAAAGAATCGATCATCATACGCTGTGCCGAATAGCGGAGGCGCTCGAAGTGTTCGACAGCCTTAAAAATCTGCGTTCCGTTGTCCGTTTCGTAGGCTCTTATTCCCTCAACTACGCCGTTGCCGTAGTGCAAGGTTTGGGAATAAAGGCTTATTTGGGCATCTTTCGCTTTGATGTATTTTCCGTCCAAAAAAACGATTGATTTGTCGTTGTAAAGCATAAAATATTCAGATTTTGGTATTTTTCACTCCTTTGCAGGTCAAAAGACCCGCAAAGGAGGTAATATTAAGATTTTGGTAGTTTTCTTAGCCTTTATAGACCAGCAAAGGCACTTTTGTATGAAAAAGCATTTTTTTGGTGAGGCTTTTATCAAATATTTGCTCCACAAAATTACGGCTGTAGGTCAGCATTGCCAAAATATCCGTATCAGATTGTTCCAAATATTCATCAATCCCTTTGACAAATTTTTTGCCTTCTAAGGTTTTGTAACTTACATTATCAACAGGCGTGAACATAAGACTCTGCTCCAAAGCATTGTAATCTTTGTGATAAGCGTCTTCGTTGATATGCAAACAGACGATTTCGGCGGCAACAGATTTGGCAAAAGTGGCTAATTTGGCAACTGTTTCGCTTTCGCTAACGCTAAAAGTGCTGGCAAAAACGATTTTGCGAATATCCTTGTATTCGGCACTTTCAGGAATGGTCATCAGCGGACAAGGCAAATCCTGATCGAGCAAGTTTGCTGTAACACTCCCAAAAAGCATTCGAGCAATGCCTGTGAGTCCTTTTGTACCCGTGAGGATCATGTCGCAATTTCGTTCTTTGGCAACGGCAATTACGGTTTCCTCTACCAAACCATTTCGAACCAATATCTCCACTTTTGCGCCTTCTTCGGTGTATTTTCTTGCCCTTTCTTTGAGCTTTTCGAGGCGTGTGGCTTCGATTTGTTCCTCTGTTTCGTCCATTAAACCGCGCGGAGGCGTATTAAGAGTAGGCACCGCCGAAATGTAATAAATATTCAGCAAATGCACCGTTGCGTCCGCTTCAGCCGCCATATTTACGGCATAGTGCAGGGCATTATCCGAAAAAGTCGAAAAGTCTGTGCAAACCAAAATGTTTTTCATAAGAACAAAAATTTAGAATTTGATAAATGATTCGATCTGTTGTTCGATCAAATCTTGGTAGAGTTTATTCTCAATGACTCCCTCTTTCATAAAACTTTCCAAACGGGCAAGTTTGACCCGCAAGGCAAGGGTATGCGTTCCCAAATAATTCAAAATATCCGAAAAATGGCTCAAAGCCAAAGAACCTCCCTGTACGCCAGCCGAAAGCCCCACTAAGGCGGCTTTTTTTTCTTTGAAAGTGTTGGGATAAGCCAAGCCATCGATAAAAGTTTTCAAAACCCCAGGAAAAGAACCATTGTATTCGGCAATGATAAAAATGTATTTTTCAGAGTTTTGCATTTGAGTTCTAAACTTGTTGAAAGCGGCATTTTTGCCGTCATTTTCATACAAAGCCGAAAAAGCAAAATCTGGAGGCAATTCGTTCAGGTCGATTAATTGAACTTCTGCTCCTTTTTCTTGAATTTTTTTTTGATATAAATACGCAATTTGCAAAGAAAGTGCCTGCGAACGGTTAGTACCCGAAACAATCGTAATCATGAAATAAATGGGTTTTGTATTCTGTCCAAACTAAGTTTCTAACCATTGCTCGGCTTCTTTCTTGACAAAAAATAAGATATACTGAAACTAAATTGGTTTATGTCGTAAAACGAACAAGAATGTTCGTTTCTGGGCGAACAAGAATGTTCGCCATACAAAACCAATTTTGATTGAGTATAATTTGTATTTGTTCAAAAATAGGAATTTTTAATAAATATACAAAGTTTTAAGCGCAATATTTGAAAAAATGGCTAAAAAACACCGCAGAACAAGCCTTTAAAAACAATCACCACAAGAACACAAGAAGCACAAGGAAATACATTCTTTCTTGTGGCTCTTGTGTTCTTGTGGTAAAAAAATCGTATTTTTTAGCTATTTTTTTCTACAAAGAATGACATTATGCCGTCCCGCCAACCAATTCAAAGAAAGCATTTCTCGTAATAGCGTAGGCTGATTTTTGACCGCTTTTCGCGTTTTGTAATAAATAATGGGGAAGAAAACGACAGCTAAAATGACGCTTAAAACCCTTAGCCTTGATACCCTTGTGCCTAAAAATTCCAAATTGTTTTTTTCTAAAAAATGAAATAAATAAGGGAAATGAACTAAGCTGTTGATATAAAAAAAGAGTTTTATCTGTTCGTGATCAACGGGCAGATAGTGCCGCCAATCCGTATCCACATAGCCTCCCCACAGGTAGTTGAAACGGCTTTGCATACACAAATCGTTGGGAATGGTGAGCAAAATATAGCCATTGGGTTTGGTAACGCGCCGCAACTCGCTAATAGCCTGCGAAAGATTGCTAAGATGTTTTAAGCCTTCCATGCAAACTGTGAGGTCAAAAAAATTGTCTTCGAAAGGCAAACGGTTTCCTAAATCGGCTTGCACGCAGTTTATACCTTCGTACTCGTATTTTTTAAGGTCTATGTCAGACGCATAAGTTTCGAAACCCCATTCTTCGAGCATAATTTTGGCTAAAGCGCCCGCACCGCTTGGCACATCGAGGGCTTTTGAGCCTTTGGGCAAACCCAATTCTTCGATCCATTCGCGCGTTCTTTCCAATACGTTTCCGTAAGTATAAAGTGGTATTTTTTTCATGGTGTTTTTATTTGGCGGAATTAGTAAGGATTTGTAAATAACAAAAGTATCATAAAAAACAAAGTAAAACCTACAAAAAAACAAAATTTATTTTCCAATTTTATGATTGCTAATTGATAGTTAAAGTAAGCACCTGAATAAATGTATTTGTATATTTTGTAACATAGGCTTCAGCCTGTGATGTATTGATTATCAATTAGTTAATCTATCACAGGCTAAAGCCTATGTTACAATTTTTTTTGTCTTAGTGCTTATTACGTATTAATACATTCTCGCTTTCCCTAAAACCTCATCAAATATCTCTCGTAGCCTGAAGGCTACGCCTCTTGATTTTTAAAACATGATCAATAGCCGTAGCCTTCAGGCTACGGAAACAAAAAAAATGCTATACCAATAGAAAAAAACACCATTCCTTTTGATAGAAATGGTATTTTCTTGTGCCACTTGTGTTCTTGTGGTAAAACACGGCTGTTTCTTGTGCCACTTGTGTTCTTGTGGTAAAACACGGCTGTTTCTTGTGCCACTTGTGTTCTTGTGGTAAAACACGGCTGTTTCTT